>JBLHVW010000035.1:0-26136 GCA_047628775.1 Salibacteraceae bacterium
GGACGAGGAGTTTCCGGGGAGATCTACTTCGATTTTTAACTCGATGAAGAATATTAATCCATCTCATATGTTGGACACGAAACTTTTTGATTTTGAGAAGTTCCAATCTTGAGAAATTATAAATGAGGAGTTAGAAGTTATGAATGAGAAGTTATGAATTATGATTGCGGGATTATAGTTTTATGAAACACCCGAATGGTTTAGACTATTCTTCATTTTTTTTATCCTGCCGTTTCAATCTTCTGTCGTATCGTTTTTCTTGCCATTTGCTTCTGTAAGGTACAGAAAATGAAATTAACCCTAGGTCCGATGGGATTTTATAGTTCCTTTCAATAACTCCCTCCCTTGCATTGGACAAATCATCTTCGAGCATCTGACCATAGTCTCCTACTTCGATTATAAACCCCTGAATAGTACTCATTGGATATCTCAAATCAATAGAGTATTGACCATATTCATCTGTATACGCGCCTGTTAGTATTTGTAAATCAGAACTAGATTTGATTCTTACTCGTAAATAAGACAATGGAGCATCATTTTCATTTGTAATTTGCCCTTTTAGCACAACACTCACAGTATCTTCTATTTCAACAATAGAAGCATCTCGAACAGTAGAATCCTCAACAATTTGGATTTCTAGCGTTGTTTGGGCTACGGAATCACCTGCTGTTAATTGGGCGAGCATTAGAATTAAAGAAGACGCGGTCGCTGAAGGTAATTTTAAAAAGGATCTTTTCGGTTCTTCTCCCCAATTGTTCAATTGACGATCGGTGTACATTCCACAAACGGAATTACTATTTTCAGTTTGAATTAATTCAATTTCTTTCCATTTCATTCTGGAAAAATCAACGATTGTTTTCTCACAAGCACTGCAGATTCGACCTCCTTCAGTTGGCTTCATATCGAGCCAGCCTTGATTGCACTGTTTGGGTTTTGGGATTGCCATAATAGATGTTTAAATTCAATTTTAAGATGATTTCATCTCCCCATTTCCACAATTACCCTTTAAAATCCTCTTTCAAAAGTCCAAAAATCGTTGAGTCTTCGTATTGATCATTGTCCCAGTAATGTCTTTTTAAAACGCCTTCTCTAATAAAATTATACCGTTCTAATGATTTGATTGAGGCCGTGTTGTATTCCGCGGCCATAGCCTCGATTCGGTTTAACTTCATCTCGTTAAATCCAAAGGGAATAATTACATCTAAAGCTTCACTCATTAGGCCTTTTTGTCGGAATGTTGTGTCTGTAATTCCATAGCCAATTTCAGCGCGAGCATGATCCAAATACCAAGTATGGTAGCCACACCATCCAATTATTTTCTCTGATTCTTTATCGATTAATTGAAAGTAAAGAAAGGTTTTGTTGAACGTTGAAAATCCTTTTTCATGTTTCGCGCGTTCCAGCTTTAATTGATCGTAATTGTATCCAAAGAATTGCGCCAAGCCGCTGTCGCTATAATTTTTGTAAACAAAGTCCATTACGCTTTGTGAAATCTCTCTTAAAATGAGGCGGTCTGTATTGATGTGATTAAATTGCATTGGAGCTAAGATAATGAAATTCTCAATTAATAGAGAGGGAGTTATCTGTAATGAATTAGGAGGCAAAGGATGAATTATTAGCGAGTAAGAAGCCGAGAGAAATGCGTGTCTAGTAATCACTGGCATCGCCGCACGGATTTTGATCGCGATTAATTCCACAAGATCCGAATCCTTTTTTGGAATATTTCAAATTGTTGGTTAAGATCGGTTGAATTAATTCTTGAACGTCTTGATCTGAATAATTTTCCCCATCAAAATTTCGGAATCCATTCGAGTTCAGTTGATTGGCTAATTCTGACAAGGTCAACTTTGAATACGCTAAACTTTTTACAAATCCGATTACAGTCATTTGATTTCCTTTGGTACAAAGATAAGACGAAATGGCTTTGTGTAAATTACAGATTTAACGATTCTGGTGCTTGATTTGATTTTTAACTACTTATAATGAAGGACATAAAATTAAATTCTATGAAAAATTTACTGTTTATGTGTCTTGCTTTGGCGGCATTTGGGATGGTATCCATGTCTTCTGATCAATCTTTAACTGTGATTGACGGCGAGCCTAGAGAATACATTTACATCAAATTAAAAAATGAATGTGACCAAGCAGTTAAATATGAATACAGGTGTTCAAGCGGCGCAACATCGGGTTTATTATCAGCAAATTATCAACGACAAATAACACTTCAAGTTGGTGCTAAGTTGTATGTTAAATTAATTCAGGAAATAACTAAAGAACATGATAAGCAAGTTATTATGGCTTGCCAATAAATAGATCGACATTCCAAGGCCTCTTTCAGTTACTGCTGAGAGAGGTTTTTTTGTGCTTTTTAAGTTTCTTTGACCAGAGAAGTGCTGGGTTCTTTTTTAACCGCAAGAGGCGCAGAGGCACTATACATTGATTGTTTTTGGGCGCAAGAACCACATAAATGCGGCTCTATTTGCTGGGTTTGATCGTGGTTTTTTCTTTTTTCTAACTCTCAAATTTTTTCAAGCTATTGAGATAACTCCTTGCGCTTCTTGCTCTTCAATACATTAATTGTTAAAGATTTAATGATATTAACTTAACGCATTAACACACCCTTTGGCATTACCTTTGATTGACAAAAAGTATAATTAATAAAAACACTATGGAAGTAGTTAACGAGTCAGAAAGTGACAATTTAAACATGTACTTCGAGTTGGGAAACAACGCAAGTGCAAATGGAAACCACATAGAATCTATTCAATGGTTTCACAAGGGGTTGGCAAAAGCAAAGGAATTGAAGAACGAATTAAAGATTTCGGAATTTTCAACTTTGATTTTGTTTTCACTTTAATCAATTCTTATTTCATGCTTATTAGTGCATAACTAATAATGGAATGTCCGCTAATTTTGAAACTTGTTTGGTTACGCTTCTGTGAAACAAACGGTCAAAGAAATTATACTGATGTGCTTCTAAGGCAATCATTTCAATATTCTTCTCTTTACTAAAGACTTCCAATCCATCTGTAACTTTGTCATTTACTTCCGTGAAATACTGATGTCTATCGTCTTCTAATTGGCCATTAATTAAAAACCCTTGCTCGGCATGAGGCGCATTAAAATAATTAGAAATGCACTTATCAGAGAATTCAGATGTTTTTTGTTCTTATCAAACAAATAACTAAAAGCAAAATATAAAACCGTCGAAATAACAGTTAACCCTACTCCAAGCAAGGTAAAATGTAACCCTTCCGTACCTCCTTTTGTAAGGAATAGATTAACAATTTTAAGTACGGTCAGAATAATTAGAAAGACCAAAAAAATGGTGATATGCAGTTAATTTGTTAAATATGCTTTTAATTTTATTCATAGAATTCAGCTTTACATATAAATTACCTTGATCGTTTTTGATGTATTCGAGCCAACATAAAAACTAGCTTTTTTGAAATTTGGTCTATTGGACAGTCCAATTGAATTAAAATTCGAAAAACCAATTCCTTCTATGGGTAGAACCCAGCCTTTATCAATTTTTCCATTCTTATTTTCATCATGAAAAATATTAACGGCGTACTTGCCTTTAGGTAAATTATAGAATGTGGTGGTGGAGCCTTTCTTTTCTATTTCCCCCACTTTTCTCTGAATGCATTTCTTAAATTTTTCATCAGGAATGGTTCCATTTTTATTATAAAGCGCAAATTGGACTCTTCCTTTTGAATTTCGCAAGCCATAGACTTTTATCTTAAGATTATAAGTGGTTGCCGTCTCAGGAGATTTGATAGATAGCAAAACAAACGCCATTGCAACTATAGATAGTATTCCAGCTAATTTTTTCATTTTTATAGTTTAAGTTCTTATTAATGGTCTAGTTAAAATCGATTTTAGCTCACCCTTCGATTGATTAAATATGTAAACAGGGCAAAAACAAATGTTAACGCAATTCTAAAAAACACCGCTCCGACTATTTTTGTTTCATAGATCCCTCCTGCGTCGATGTGCAAAAAGAGTTCAACTTGTGCTAGAATTAAAATAATTCCAGAGAGTAGTAAAGGTTTTACTGCCCACTTTTTTTTCTTGATTAAGGCACAGACTGAGGTTAAATAAAGAAGACTACTTATAAAGTTTGCCCATACGACAAACAGAACATAATTACCTTCTTTTGCCCTAATTTCGAACCAATCGAAAATCACAGAACTACTCAAAAACAATGTTAATAATGCAAAAGCTGCGATCACTACTGTCAGTATATACTTTCCTATTTTATTCATCTTTATTAATTAAGTGTTCGTTCGTCTAATAATTACTCTCGCAGTTGCTAACACTTTAATCTTCTGTTGTTTTAAGTTCCGTTTTCTTTGATGTAAAGCGTTCTTTGATGCTGTCTACGACATAGTAAACAACAGGAACTAAATACACGGTAAGAATTAATGAAGACGTTACTCCACCAATAATTACCCAAGCCAATCCATTCTTCCATTCACTAGCAGATCCCGTAGCGAGGGCAATCGGCAACATTCCGACGATCATGGAAATACTGGTCATCAAGATTGGACGTATTCGCCCTTTACCAGCAACAATTAATGCTTCTTTGAAATGCATTCCTTGTGCTTTCAATTGATTGGTAAAATCGACGATTAATATGGCATTCTTAACAACTAGTCCCATCAGCATAATCATACCAAGTAAGGCGAACAGACTTAAATGACTGATCGATAAGTTCAAGGCTAAAAATGCTCCAATTACTGCCACTGGAATTGAAAACAAGACCACAAATGGATAAACGAAACTATCGTAAAGCGCGACCATAATAAGATAGATCAATAAGAATGAAATCAGAAGTACCGACCCCAATGCACCGAAACTATCATTTTGCCTTTTAATGTCACTTCCCCATGTCATTTCGATTCCTTCTGGCAATGGGTTTTCTTTTAGGTAAGCAACTACATCATCCGCTACTGAGCCGGAAGGCCGTCCCAATGCATCGGACGTTAAAGTAACAGCCGCTTGTCGGTCTTTACGCTCCAATAATGAAGGTGAATTGTCTTGAACAACTTCCGCAAATTGCGACACCTTAACTGGAATTCCTTTTGGATTTATAATGGTAATGTTCTGAAGGTCTTCATAGTTCTCTCTGTTGAGGTCATCAAACCAAATTCTAATTGGATACTCAGTCCCGTTTTCGGTAAGTGAGGCACTTTCATTTCCTGTTAAAGCCGTTCTAAGATTCCTTCCTACAAAAGCAGTATTCAGCCCTAATCGCTGCATCTTATCTTGATTCGGAATCACTTTATACTCCGGACTCCCCTCTTCTACTGAAAGTCGAACATTATCTGCTCCAGAAATCTTTTCAATAACTGTTTTCAAGTCCTGACTCACTTTCATTACCTTATCCAAATCACTTCCGCTCAGAGTGATTTCAACAGGAGCTGTACGTGGTATTAATCCTAGCCCTGCCATTGAGTAATTAATGGTCGGATATCTCACTTGCAACTCTGATCGAAGGTCTCGCATGAATTTCTCCGTAGGTTGACCATCTCGCTCTTCGGAAGGTGTTAATTGAATTGTGAATTCCGTTTTATTTGCAGAACCGACACCCAAACTTCCAATTCCAGTGCTTGGACCACCAACGTTACTAAAAACTGATTCTACATCTTTTTGATGCAAAATGAAATTCTCAATTTGCTTAGAAGTAATATTGTTTTGTTGAATTGAAGTAGACTTATCGTATTCTAGATTCAGTCGAAACTTACCTTGATCTCCAGTAGAAATCAACTCTGCGCCAATAATATTTGACTTCACCATTACTGCCGTCAAAGCGAAAAGCCCAATGATGATTCCAGTAAAAATAAGTTTATGAGCAAGAACCCATTCGAGCTGATTCCCATACCAATTGGTGAATTTGTCCAGTTGCCTTTCGAACCAAAGCAAGAACTTATTGAAGAAATTTGTCGGCTGAATATCTTCAGATTTACCCATTCGAGAAGCCATCCAAGGTGTAAGTGTAAATCCAACCAACAAACTAGTAAGCGTAGACGTGATGACGACCACAGCAAATTGCTGCAACATATCCGCGACAAATACTTGGATAAACAAGATGGGCAAGAACACTACAATATCAACTAGGGTAATAGAGATTGCTGAAAAACCGATCTCCATTCGTCCATCCATAGCTGCTTTTCGCTTGCTTTTTCCCATATCCAAGTGGCGCTGAATATTCTCCAAAACCACCGTTGCATCATCCACTAAAATCCCGATAATCAATGACATTGCTAAAAGTGTCATCAAGTTGAGCGTGTACCCTAACATCCACATGACGGCAAATGCCGTTATTAAAGACGTTGGAATTGCAACCAAAACGATCAATGCATTTCTGAAACTCCTCAAAAACAGAAGCATCACTAATGAAACAAGCAACACGGCCATTATAAGGTCTTCAACAACCGAATCTACTGCTGCAATTGTATTATCCGTGCTGTCATCTGCGATAATAAATTTTACATTATCGGCTGAATTTTGCTTTTCAATTGCTTCAAACTTTGTACGAATAGCTTTTGACACATCGACAGCATTGGCATCTCCTTGTTTTTTTAAGAGGATTCCAATTCCATTTTTACCATTGTACCTACTTACAGAAGTGATACTTTTTATTCCATCAATTACCTCAGCCACATCTTTCACATAGATTGGATTACCTGGAATTGGCATTCCGACTTGAACGTTCTCGACGTCTTCGATTTTCGTGAATTTCCCTGTTAAACGAACAGAATTACTTTCGGTGGAAGACTCAACTTTACCGGCAGGCAAATCTATTCCTGATCGATTAATTGCCTCAACAACTTGAATGAGTGAAAGGTTGTTTAGTCTTAATTTTTCTTGATTTACCTTGACTTGAATTTCTCTTTCTTCACCTCCCAATAATGTAAGTTCTGCTACTCCATTAATTTGTTGGATTTGAGGAAGAAACTCGTCCGTCATCTTTTGATAAAATTCAGTCGACGGAAGATCACTCGTTGCACTAATAGACATTATAGGCAAGTCATTCGGAGATACCTTACTCATTTCTGGACTTAAAATACCCTCAGGCAAATCTTTTTTAATATTGTCAATATAGCGTTGGGCATCTTGCATTGTTTGATCCAAATCGGTACCATGATTTAGGTTTACAATAACAACAGACGCATTGGGCAAAGACTTCGTAACTAAAAACTCTACTCCTTCAAGATTTGAAAGTGCATCTTCTATTTTTCGAGACACAGATGTCTCAACTTCCTGAGGGTCAGCGCCTGGGTAAACAGTCTTAACAACCACAACTGGTTGATTAAAGTCGGGCATTAATTCATAGCTCAAATTCTTGTATCCGATAAATCCCAACAGAGCGAACACACTGAATATCACAATTATAAGTGAGGGGCGTTTTATCGATATTTCTGTAATATTCATGGTTCTAGTTTTTAGTTGACGTTACATTTGCCCCATCAAAAAGGTTGATGAAACCAGCAGTAATTACCACATCTCCTTCTTTTATTCCACTTTGAATTATCGCTTGATTATTGATTCTGTTTGAGACAGAAATATTTTGAAGTTTGGCTTTCCCATCAGCAATCAAATACACCTGAGACTGAATATTTGAACCAATAATTGAAGATGTTGGAATTAGAATCGAACTCTTTTCATCAGTGGCTTTCACCTTGACTTTTCCGAACATTTTTGACTTCAGTTTTTTGTCAGAAGTATTTTTAACGGTGAATTCGACTGGAAAGCTGTTTCCCATATTTCCTTTACTCCCAACCAAAGACACTGTACCACTTAAATCCAAATCAGGATATAAATCGGCAAATACACTATAAGAATTACCCATTTTAAACAATCCAATCTCTCTTTCTGTAACATTGATCGTAAATTTCAAAGTCGAAATTTCCGTTAACATAAGTAACGGCATTCCTGGCGCGGCAAACGAACCAATCTCCATCATTTTCATCGTAACAATTCCACTAAATGGTGCTTTAATCGTCGTTTTTGAAATTGTCTCAAGAAGCGTTTCTCTTTGAATTTTAACCGTTTTTAAACCCAAAAGTGTTTTTTCCAATTTCACACCTTGAATGGCATCTGCATCGGAAAGAATAGTATATCTTTTCACATCGGCTTCAAGCCCTTCAATCTGTGCGTTTACAGATTTCAATTGAAGTTTTAGCAATTGATCATCGAGCTTAATTAAGTTCTGACCTTTTTTGACAGAAGCTCCCTCATCAACGTACATTATTACAATTTTACCCTGGACATCAGCATTTATTTTTACTTCTTTGTTTGCCTCAAAAGTTCCGGTAAAAAGATGCTCACTGCCTGCATTTGCTCGTTCAATCTTTTTCGTATGAACGATTATCGTTTGCTCTTTATCATAATGATATATTCTATTTTCAGAGATTTCCTTGTTTTCCACAAGTTGAAGAACAATTAGTGCAGCAAGTGCAACTAAGATTAGTATTCCAGTTAAATTTTTCATGACTTCTTATTTTAAAATGTTTCCAGATCTATTTTTCAATTCTAAATCAGCTTTTAAATAATCGACAATTGCCGATAAATAATTTTGTTGTGCTTCGCGATAAGCTACATCGGCCATTAGCACATCATTCAATGATGAGACTTCATTCTGCCGTTGCAGCTCAGTATTTTCATATATGGACTTGGCCAGTTCGACTTGTAACATGTTCGTTCCAATCAATTGCTCAGCTACTTTTTTGTCCATTTGAGCATTCTCAATGAACATTTCGTTTTGATCATCCACCAATGTGAGTTGTATTTCACTATTCGTTATCTCGATCTTTTTTTGATCAATTTTTCTTTGAGTGACCGTTCCGTTAAACAGGGGATATTTCACTTGAAGGCCAGCAAGTCCAACAGGATAAAAATTTAAAAAGTCATTCGGTTTTTGATCATACCCATATCCAATTGTTCCGTATGAACCGAAAAGTGAAACAGATGGCAAACGTGTTCGTTTCAAAGTACTCAGTTCAGTTTTTAAAAGATGATTCTGTGTTTTCACCATCAATATATCCAATGTCAATTGTGGCTCATACTTGCCTTTACTTTCATATTGAACCGCAGCGTTAATCTTGATATCACGTTCGATTGAAATCCCCATCAAGAACTTTAATCCATTTAAGACTTGATCGTATTTATTCTCAAGTCGGAACCGTTGAGACTTCAACTGTTCTCTTTGCAGAGCGACTCTATCGACATCTGTTCCGTTTGCAAGCAATTGCTCTTTCGCCAATTTAATATTTTGCAAAAGCCTCTCGTTATTGGAAATATTACTGTCAATAAAATCCAATTGGGTTTGTACTATTTGCGCATTATAATATAAGTTTGAAATCTCTAAATAAATCTGCTCTTCTGATTTTTGATATTGAATCTCTGCCAACTCAGAAGCTATTTTTGTCACTTCAATAGCACCATAAACTTGAGGATTATAGAGTGGAACAGCCAGTTGAAGATTTGCGTTAATATTGTGGGGAACACCAAATTGAGCTTCCTTAAATTGCCCCTCCGGTCCACCAAAAACAGACAATGGCATTAATTGATACGGAAGGTCTGTGTAATACTTGTACTCTCCGTTTATCGTTAGTTTTGGAATTAGGTTTGCCTTCGCTTCTTTGCTTCTCTGTTCGCCAATTAAAACCTTATTCCTACTTATAGCCAGTCGTTTATTATGCACCAATGCCGTATCTATACAATCTTGGAGTTCCCATGTCTGAGCTTGTGTCAAATTCACGGTAAAAAACACCAATAAGTTAGCAAACACTAACTTTACCCATATAACTCTTCCCTGTTTCATTTCGTTTAAATTTTAAGATTTAATCAATAGAAAATTGCTTTCGTCAATTGCATTTAACCAATGTTTGACTATCGGTTCGAGTTCAAGATAATCTCCAACTGAGTGGTGCTCCTTTAGCCCTTGTTCATTTTCAAATACCGCTTGGTCATTTAAGCAAAGGAGAAGTGCAGGAACCTTGGTGATATACTCTTTCAATTGCTCACCTGCTTTAATTTTTATAGATACCGTAGACCCATTTTCAGACTTAAAAACAGGAACAACAGAAAAGCTCTTATTTGGGCTATGTAGCTTTTCTAAATTCATTTGAAGTAGGTATTAAAAGTTTCGAAAGAAGATTGAATTTCTTTATAAGTCTGTTTAGATTCATCACCATTTTCTGCCGCAGAAAACTCACCCACCAAATCAATATATGGAAGTAGCCATTTATGTAACTCGTCATGCGCTTTACCTGTCATTGTGCAACTTGAAGTCAGTAAATCGAGATTCACTTCAAGCTTAGCAGCTAAATCATTATAATCGCTATTCGTTTGTGCTTCAAATTGTTTAATATCGGTTTCCATATTCTTAATGTGTCCCATCATCTCATCAACAACAAGCCATTTTTCACCATCATTCAATTCTATTGATTCTTCAGCCCCATGATCATGCTCATTATTCACTGGACTTGGCTTTGGTATCTCTTTATCCTTTTCATTTGCACAACTTGAAAAAAGCAGTGCTAATCCTAATACGATTGTGTAATTATATTTCATCATTATGTTAGTGTTTATTAACTTGAGTATTCAAAAAAAAACTTACTTCTTTTCCATCAATAGATCTATTGTTTTAGAAAGCTCGTTCCCCTCCTTAATCAGATCAAAATCGTAGTTTGACAATCTCCATCTGAGGATAGTAAATCGCATGCTACCCATAACCACTGACGCAAGTTGATCTGGCGAAATGTCATCTCTGAAGCTCCCTTCTTCTTGTCCAGAAGCGATTATGGAGCTCACCACCCTTCTCTTTTGGAGCAGTATTCCAGATACTACCTCAGACAGTTCGCTGTTGTGTTGAAAGCTTGTTTCTGAAAAAATCACCATGATGACCGCAGGGAATTTTACAAAATGTTTGAATTGAAAATCGATCATTGCATTGATCTTCTCTTTTCCTGTTACTTCCGAGCGAACTATATTTACTAAGCCTTCACGAAGTGTTTTTTTGTAGTAGATCAATACCGATTTTAGAATCTCATTTTTATCAGAGAAATGTCTGTAGAGAGCCGGTTCTGAGAAGCCCATTTCCGCAGCCAAAGACTTTGTCGTAAGACTTTGAACACCACCCTTTCCAATTAATTTGGTTGCAGCTTCAATTATTTCAATCTGTCTTTTTGATAAATCCACACATCAAAGTTAGCGTTTACTAACTAATGATCCAAGTTTTAATTTGATTATGTAATAAATTGCTACTTAAAACGATACCAGGCGCTCTAAGAGCATACTTTAAATTTTAATTGGTTGCTTTGGATTTAGATAGAACAACTAGCTCCGCCTTCTCTGGTGCAAATTTTCTTCAGTATACACCATTTAGTGATGCTTGATTGCAACAAATTGAAAACTACGAATAAGGTAAATAATAAAAATTACTTACTTACGAAGTATCCTAAAGTGACTGATAGTAAAACAAATGCCCCTGCGATTAGTTTTATTGAATTATTGATTGTCATCTGCGCTCCGTGTTAATTAGAATACAAAGTTGATGACAAATAATAATAATAGTAGGCTATGATACATAAGGACACTAACATTCTAAAAATAGCTGTTTTTACAGGGGGGTATAACGATTACAAAACATTCGACGAGTTTACCCAGCAAGGAATTTACTTCGTAACACGACTTAAATCCAATGCTTTATATGAAGCAATAACTGAAAATGACATTCCTGATTACTTGGATAATGGCGTCCTCAAAGATGAAAACACTGAGGTGGATGTTAAAGAGAATGGTAAATTTCTAAAAACGACGCAACTCAGAAGAATCTCTTATTGGGAAGCAGAAAACAAGTATTGTTTCGAGTTTATTACCAACTTAAAAGGTATGAACGCTGTACACATAGCACTGATTTGCAAGAAACGTTGGCAAATAGAACTGCTTTTTAAACAAAAAAACAAAACTTCACTCTAAAATTTTTCCTGGGAGACAATGAAAACGCGATCAAAATACAGATTTGGTGTACGCTTATTGTCAACCTATTACTAACCGTAATACATAAGAAAGTCAAGCGAAAATGAGTCTCTCGAACCTCGTCAGCTTTTGCAGGCTTTATTTATTCAACTACATTCACTTAACCAAATTCTTGGAAAATCCCGAAAAGGACTGGCTCAAAGAAATCGACCCTCAACTTCAATTTAATTTCAACTCTGTCTAAAACAGTAGGGCTTACTTTTGAAAAGTGAAAATCGTTATCAGTAAAATCAATTGCTACAGAAGATTTAGAGACTAAATTGTATTTTTATCGGTCAGTAGTGATTCATAATCTAGATTTTTCTGGAAAAAACACCGCCGACAAAAAATAAGTACACTTATGCAAATACAAGATCAGCAAAAAGTAATTGATTGGAAAGATCACGAATTTGATGGCTTATACGATGAAGAATACCGCAGACATTCTTTGATTCATTGGACTCCAATTGAAGTAACTAAGAAAGCTCTTGAATGGTTAAGTGTAACAAGAGGTACCCGTGTTCTAGATATTGGTTCTGGAATTGGAAAATTTTGTTCGTTCGGGGCGCTATATACAGATGGCCAATTCACGGGCGTAGAAAACAGGTTAGATTTGATTGAAGTTGCCAATTCTGTAAATAAAAAATTGAACATCCAAAATGCCGAATATGTGCATTCAAACATTACGGAAATTGACTTCCGAAAGTATGACTCATTCTATTACTACAATCCGTTTTGCGAATATATCTCAATCTCAGATTCTATTGATGATTCCATTTCCTATTCACCCGGAAAGTATAGAGAATATGAGGACTCTGTTATTGAAAAATTTCAAGATTTACCAATCAATACGAAAGTCGTAACCTACTGCTCGGAGAATTTCGCCTTTCCTGATACTTATGAATTAAAAGAACTTATGTTTAAAGGTAAGTTAGCCTTATGGATCAAGACAAAATAATAAACCGTAATCAGAAATAATTCAATTTTAGTTAGCGTTATCAAACTAAAAAAGGAGCCTCATGAGAGGCTCCTTTTCAATTATTTAATTCTATTTACTTCTGAACAACAAACTCTTCTACAAGAATTTGATCGGTATCTGTTGTAATTCTAATCATGTATTTACCCGTTGACAAACCAGTTGCATCAACTGATTTATTTCCAGTAGCAACTGGTGCTAAAACACTTCGTCCAAGCATATCAACGACTTCTACATTTTTAATAATTCCAGCAAAGTCGATTGTCAACTTTCCATTCGTTGGGTTAGGATAAATCGTTAATCCCAACGCGTTATTAAATTCTGAAATGCCTACAACGCTTCCTACGAAAACCGATAAGATTTGAGTACAGCCATTGGCATCCATAACAGTTACATTGTAAGTAGTGTTTCCTACAAGTCCAGATAAATCTTCAGGATCATTGAAATCACCTGTTCCGTCATTATCCCAATCGAATAAATAGGGTCCAGTTCCTCCAGTAACTGTTAAGTCAATTGTACCATCACTTCCAAAGCTCTCATCTGTTGCAACGGCAGTTAAAGTCATCAGCGATGTTGGTTCTGTAATTGTTACCGATGTAAATGCCGTACAACCTACACTATCATAAACAGTCAAGGTATACGTTCCTGCCGGGACATTGATTAAGTCTTCGTTATCATCTAAATCACCCGTTCCGTCATCACTCCAATCAAACTGATAAGGTAATGTTCCTCCAGTAACTGTAATATCGACACTTCCACTTGAATCGCCTTGACAAAGAACTTCTCCGATTTGGTCGACCACAAATGTTACTGCCGGCGTTGCTAATACCACTGCTGTTGTCGTTGCTTGACATCCGTTTGCGTCTTCTACAACAATGTTATATGTTGCTCCGCCTAATCCAGTGTAGTTATTACTCGCTTGGAAGGTCACACCGTTGTCAATACTGTATTGCAATGTACCTGTTCCTCCTGATGCAATAATTGCAATCGCTCCGTTAACTAGACCACACGTTGCATTGGTTACGTTTACCGCTGAAATCGTTGGACCCGCTTGATCAACTAAAATGACTTGCACTGCGACCTGACATCCAAGTGCATCTTCCACAACAACATCGTACGTTCCTGCACCCAATCCTGAAAAGTTGTTTCCGGCTTGGAATGTCACTCCGTTATCGATACTATAAGTTAATGCTCCCGTTCCGCCGCTTGCTGTGATAACGATATCACCATTAACAGCACCACAGAATGGATCTGTAGAATTTGTTATTGTAATCGTCGGTGCACCTGCATCTGTCAATGTAACTGTTGAAGTTGCTTGACAACCACTAGCGTCTTCGACAACGATATTGTATGTATTATCATCCAAACCTGTAAAGACATTACTCGCTTGGAATGTCGCTCCGTTGTTTATGCTGTAAATTAAAACTCCAGTTCCTCCCGAAGCAGTTATCGTTATATCACCGTTCAACAATCCACACGTTGGATCCGTTGACGTCACAAGTGTGATCACTGGCGCCGGAGTATTTGTCAAAGTAGCTGTAGTATTAGCCTGACATCCGTTTACATCTTCCACAACAATAGAGTAAGTTGCCGCTGTCAATCCTGTAAATACATTCCCAGTTTGGAAAGTAACTCCATTATCAATACTATACGTCAAAACTCCTGTTCCTCCTGAAGCCGTAATATCAATCTGACCATCTGGATTTCCACATGCAGGATCAGTTCCAATTACATTTGTAATTGATGGTGAGCCAGCATTGGTTAAAGTTGCAGTAGTTGTAGCTTGACATCCGTTCGCGTCTTCTACAACAATATTGTATGTTGCTGCTCCCAATCCAGTAAATACATTCCCAGCTTGGAAAGTAACTCCATTATCAATACTATAGTTCAGAGCACCTGTTCCTCCAGAAGCCGTTATTGTAAGATCACCATTGTTCAATCCACAAAGCGGTTCCGTTACAGCAACGTTCGTTATACTTGGTGGACCTGGATCAACCAATGTTGCAGTAGTTGTTGCTTGACATCCATTTGCGTCTTCTACGACAATAGTATACGTAACTGCAGCAAGACCGGTGAAGTTATTTCCAGCTTGGAAAGTCACCCCATTGTCGATACTATAAGTAAGTGCTCCAGTACCTCCTGATGCAGTAATCGTGATAATCCCGTTACTTGCACCACAAGTTGGATCAACTGTTGCAACATTCGTAATGTTCGGTCCAGCAATGTTGGTTAATGTTACAATGCTTGTCGCTTGACAACCATTCCCGTCTTCGACAACAACATTGTAAGCCGCTGCGCTTAAGCCAGTGAATGTTCCACTTGCTTGGAAGGTTATACCGTTATCGATACTGTAGTTATAAGGTCCACCGTCACCACCGGCAGCACCGGAAATTACGATTTGACCATTTCCACTTCCACAATTTTCATTTGTAAGTGCCGTACTATATGTAACAATTGTAGGTTCTCCTAATACGACTGATAATACTGCAGTACAACCTGCGCCACCATTATCAACAACCGTCAATGTATATGTATCTGCACAAAGACCTGTGATCGTTACTGAGTTACCACCAACTGGTGCAAGAGCTCCATCGACCCATGAATAAACATAAGGAAGGACACCACCTGTGACCGAAGCAGTAAGTTGACCATTACAATCTCCGTTACAAATCAATGAAATATCTTCATTAATGCCCAAAATTGTTGCAGCACCTGAGCTAATTACAGTTTCTACTCCTGCTCCCTGGCAACCGCTTGCATCTTCAACTATAATACTGTATGGTCCTGCAACTAAGCCTGTGAATGTTCCACCTACTTGGAATGTAATACCATTGTCAATACTATATGAATATGGGCCGCCATCGCCACCAGCACCTGTAAGAACTATTTGACCGTCTGCTAAACCGCAGTTTTCATCTGTGATTACAATGCCATACGAAACAGCAACTGGGTTAGAAACTGTTCCCGTTGTATTTCCCTGACAACCATTGGCATCTTCAACTACAATATTATATGTAGCTGCTCCCAATCCTGTAAATACATTACTTGCTTGGAAGGTAACGCCATTATCAATACTATAAGACAGAACTCCAGTTCCGCCAGAAGCCGTTATTGTAAGCGTACCGTCAGCACCTCCATTACAAGAAGGATCGACAACCGCTACGTTTGTAATTGTAACAGCTGCAGGATCAGTAAGTGTTGCTGTTGTTGTAGCTTGACATCCACTTGCATCTTCTACAACAATGTTATATGTAGCTGCTCCAATTCCAGCAAAATTATTTCCAGCTTGGAAGGTAACACCATTATCAATACTATACGTTAAGGCTCCTGTACCTCCACTTGCTGTGATTGTAAGACTTCCATCTGAACTTCCGTTACAAGAAGGGTCGGTAACAGCCACGTTTGTAATTACTACGGCTGGAGGATTATTAATTGTCGCCGTTGTATTTGCTTGACATCCGTTTGCATCTTCTACAACAACATTGTATGTTGCTGCTCCCAATCCTGCAAATACATTCCCAGCTTGGAAAGTAACTCCATTATCAATACTATAAGTTAATGCGCCTGTTCCTCCACTTGCAGTGATTGTAAGACTTCCATCTGTACCACCATTACATGTAGGACTTACACCTGCAACATTTGAAATATTAATAGCAGCAGGATTCGCGAGTGTCGCCGTTGTATTTACTTGACAACCGTTTGCATCTTCAACTACAACATTATAAGTAGCTGCTCCTAATCCTGCGAATACATTACCTGCTTGGAAAGTAACACCATTATCAATACTATATGTATAAGTTCCAGTACCGCCACTTGCTGTAATGGTAATTGTTCCATCTGCACCGCCATTGCAAGACGGATCTGCATTGGCAACGTTTGAGATTACAATAATAGCAGGATCATTAAGAGTTGCAGTTGTATTTGCTTCACAGCCGTTCCCATCTTGAATTACAATATTGTAAGTAGTCGCATTTAATCCAACAAAGGAATTTCCTGCTTGGAAAGTAACTCCATTATCAATACTATATGTATAAGTTCCTGTCCCACCACTTCCAGTGATTGTTATAGTTCCATTCGAACCTCCATTACATAGCGGATCAACCGTTGCAACCGAAGCAATACTTGGGAAGGGAGGTAAATTAAGCGTTACCTGAGTTGTTACTTGACAACCCAATACATCTTCTACAACAATATCATACGTTCCTGTTCCAAGTCCTGTGAAGTTATTTCCAGCTTGGAATGTAACTCCATTATCAATACTGTAGGTATAAGCTCCAGCACCTCCTGTTGCAGTGATAGTAATTGTTCCGCTATTCACAGCACACGTTGGATCCGTTGTTGCAACGTTAACAATTGTAGGTGGCACACCAACTGTAATAGTGATTACATCGGATGTACATCCACCTGAATTACACGCATCGAAGGTCACAAAATAAGTACCTGCTGCAGTGTAAAGATGAGCTGGTGGGTTCTGTAACGTTGAGAAACTTCCGTCTCCAAAGTTCCATAACCAAGAGGTTGCAGGATCACCCGCAACAGTAGCATCCGTAAACGTAACTGTAAGTGGTCCACATCCAGAACTTGGTGATGCGTTAAGCACGGCTACTGGAGGAATAACTGAACAATCTATTACTTCAATATAATCTGTTTTCAGAATGGAAGCTGAACATCCTGGAGATGCCGTTCCCACTCTAATATCATCAATATATAACAGATTCATAAAATCTGAATTGTTTCTAAAAGCAATGTAAACCGTTTGTCCAGCATAACTCGAAAGATCAACACTACGCGTTGTGCTAAATGCATTTTCTGCACCAACAGATAAAAGAACAGTACTGTAATTCCCAACAGTCGCTGGCAATTGAGTTGTTGAAATTCTCACTTCGTATCCATCAGGGAAGTTTACATCTGATGCTTCTGCATTCCAGAACAATCGTTGGTTGGCTGGCAATACTCCTATTCCAGTAGTAAGCATCCAATCATCTGCAAGTTGCCCTGCAGCAGCATTCCATGACGTTGAAACAGCTTCTGTGTCTCCATCTCCATTCGCATCGAGATCTAACCATGCCGTTGCGTTCGTACCAGTAAAAGGAGGGTTGACTCCAGGGTCTGGTGTAAAGGCGTCATTGTTAAAACGAGCATAACCAGCTGGCCAACCACTTTCAAAATCTTCTAAATACAATGTATCAAGCGGCAAGAAGCCAGCTTCCGTAACCGTTAATTCTACGTAATACGTTCCCGGAGTTGTATAAACGTGGTTAATTGTATTGACATTTCCACCTGGGACAATTCCTGAACCATCACCAAAATCCCATGAATAATCTTGATAACCGGCTACGTCAGCAGTAAAGTCGACGCCAGGCGCGCCTAGACAAACTGGATTATTTTGAGTCGCTGAAAATTCAGCATCTGGTGTACTTAAGAAATTATAAGGAATCAACCAAACAGTTGTATCCGCTCGACCACAAGCATTCACAGCTGTAATTGTTAAAGTATCAGGTCCTGGCGAAGTATAAACTCTATTGTGAAGTAAAGGATCCGAAGCATAACTAAACGAAGTCCCATCCGCGAAAGTAAATGACATTCCGGTTGGATTAGAATAAAGTGTTGTGTCGAAAATTGTAACGAAAGTAGTGTCACAAACAACGTTTTCAGCAAAACTCGTTACAATTGGCTGCGGTGCCCATCCTCCCAACATTGGAACAATATCTTGGTCATTATCAAGACCATATACAGTTTGTAAATTTTCAAACCCGAAACCTGTTGTAAAGATTGTTCCTGAGTTATCAAGTTCTCCTTGCCCTTGCAAACTCTGGATCACAAGCATGGAATCGTTAGCATCACCTGGGAACATTTCAATACCCACGTGAAAAGTACCTGTAGTTGGCACAGCTGGTGTAAGAAGTGGGAACCAAAACTCCTGATAGAATCCATAACCAGGCACTCCTAATGCTGTTGGATCAAGTCCGCCAGAGCCTCCAATCACTGCGCCTGGCGCTCCAAACCCATCATCGTCATAGACCACAACTTGGAATACCATATCACCATCTAAATCATTTAAGTTTGCCAAACCAATTCTAACAGCTCCTACTTCCGTAACGCCAGGAGTTGGAGTTGGATACATCTCGTAAACCCCTTTTGGGTCTGTTGGTAATGTAGAGTTACTTGGATCTTGAACACCAGTTAAATAACCGGCACCAAAATTATACCACGTATATGTAGGTGCGGGTGTTTCCCATTGTGTAAGTAATGTATCACAATCTCCTGCTGGAGGACACACATTGATGTAACTTGTTTTAACCTCAGAGTCATTTCCATTACTACTTGTAACAGTTAAAGTAACTTCATATGGCAAACATACAGCAGAAGCACCAATATCATAAACAACAGTTGGAGGAACTTGACCAACAAAAGTTGCAGGAGTAACTGTTCCCGCTTGACCTGCGGAGTTAAAGTTCCAAGTCCAAGTTGTTATAATTGCAGTAGGTTGAGATAAATCTGTAAAAGTAACAGTGTTCGGAGATTGCCAGTTTGTAGGTGTCCCTACGAAATCTGCTCCCGGAGGAAGGGTTCCACAAATACCACCACCGTAAGCAGTCCAGCTGCCGAGATACGTATCAACCATACAATGCATCCTCCTTCCTTGTTGATTTGTAAATTGAGATGAACAGAAAGAATAGGACATGTGGTTGTTCACTGGAGCATTCGCCCAAGGATCGGAATCACAGACTCCATTTGTATTGCTGCTCGTTGAACAGTTATATGCGTATGTATCATGTGGGTTTGTATCTGAACACCAGTCACCTTCTTGGTCACCTTCAGAATTGTAAGGCCCTAAAAAAGGTGTTGGAGCCCCTGATGCGTTACTTGATCCATTCGCGTTCCGAACTTGCTCATAACATGCTGAACATTCGCCTCTCTCATCAACTCCTGAAAATGTATGTTCTAATCCAAAAACGTGTCCCATCTCATGGGCTAGCGTATGCGTACCTACATTACAATTGCCTCTGTTTAATACAATTCCACCGTGTGAATCCGTTCCACCATTTGGATCGTATGGGAAACGTGCGTAACCACCTGCGGTCATATCACCAACAACATAAATATTAATTACTTGTGTCGGCGTAACATTATATAAGTCTTTTAACTGCCATTCCTCCGTTCCAGAGTCGTGGTAGTAATTTGCTACATCTTCATAAAAACTTGCTGGATTTGCACAAAAAATAGCGTTGTGCGTTGAGAAATCTGCGTTCAATTCAGCCATCAATTGATCAATTCTAGTTTGATCAATGTTAGTACTTGCACCACCGTCTAACATTACGTGCCAAACCAATTGGAAATATTTTGTCGTGGCCGTATTCGCTGCATCACGATTTGCCGGATTATCACACGGCACTGTGAAAGGACACCCTGCACTTTTACTAGATCCTGTTCCTGAAACATATGGTCTTGGAGTATAACAAACACTTGATATTTGAGGATCAGAAGGAACTAAAAAATCTACCTCAAACCCATCGACAGAAAGCAATTTACCATTTGGCGAAAGGTTCAATAAGGTATCTTCCGGTTGGTTTAATGAGGTATTGGAAGCATTGCTTTTAACAACAGAAGGCCCTGTGTTATGCAATAGACCTCCAGTACTCTGTACTTTGATCATCTTGGAGGTTTGACTGGGCAGACCTGTTCCTACATTATTTGTGGTCTGAGTTGTTTTTAATGTAGGTGTTGTTTGGGCCGAGATAGTTCCTGTCAGTCCAATGGCAGCAACAAAAATCATTATCTTGTTCATCATAAGAAATAGTAGTTAAAGTCTTAACAATTAGAGGTGTAATTGTATCAAAGTTGCCTAAAGATATGATAATTCGTTCTATCAAAAAATTCCAATCGCAATTTTCTTAGAAAATGAACCCAATATTAATTGTTGGGTACGAGTTCCACTTCGAAGGGAAGTTAAAAAAGTAAGTGGTTCAGTCGCATTAACTTCAGTTGATTTACAAAACACGTAGATTTAGCCAAAATCCAGCACATGTTCAAGCGTCATCGGTATCCCAGAGTTGTAATTCTTCATGCTGTTTATCTTAAACTGAGATTTACCCTAAGTTTAAGATGTAGAAGAACCACTTTCCACGAGAGGAGTTCAAGTGGATCATTCTACTGTTCAAAGATACAGCTTCAAATTCTCTCCTGAGATCGAAAAGAACATGCACAAAAGAAAAAGTCAGGTGGCAAAGACCGCTATCTTTGCAGGGCCGAAGATAAATTTGGAAACACCGTTGATTTCCTATTGACCAAACAAGCCGATGCGCCCCAGAAGCATCAAGACCTTCATGCGAGGGTCAGCACAATTATTTCTGCGCAAAGCCATTCGTAATAACGGAAAACCAAGGGTGGTAAATATTGATAAGAGTGGCGCAAACAAATCTAGCATTAGTAGGATCAACCGGAATCTACTGACGGTGCTAAAAATCAGGATTCGACAATACAAAATACTTGAACAATATAGTGGAATAAGACCACCGCAAGATCAAGAGGCGAATTTCGATAGACACGGGCTTCAAGGAGTTTGAATCCGCCCAGCGCACTCTGGCAAGAGTCGAAGTTGTAAATATAATTAGGAAGAATCAAATAGCTGATTCGAGAAAAACAACGTTCAAAACATTTTGTTCTTTAGCTGCTTAATTCATTCCTCAACCAATAAATTTCAGATTCAGATTTGGTTAATGCGACAGAACCCTCTTTTATATAGACTTATGTTTTGTGAAGGTTGCAAATTCAACGAGATTATCTGAAGTTTTCACAGATACGATAGGACTCAAAATAAAGATTTGATACGCATTTTGATTTCGATTCATTTAAACATAATGGACTCACTGCCCCCTATTTTGCCCCCTATTAAAACAAAAAAAGCCCGAACTGTGAAGAACGGGCAATCCTACAAGGTCAGGGTGGAAGCCCCTTCACAAGTGTTTTTAAGAAAAAAAAGCCTCTCTAAAAAGAGAGGCTCTAAGTACTCGAGGCGGGACTTGAACCCGCACGCCCCAAAGAGCACAGGATTTTAAGGGCTGCTGAAGACCTGCATTGCAGTGCATTCGAGTGCAAAACACGACAAAATCATGCAAAACAGAACAAAATCGCACACCATTATTGCACACCTTTCAACGTATAACGTTTAGTATAAGAATAGTAAGGGATTAAAAGGTACTCACTTTTCGGTTTAGCACTTAGCCAAATTTACAATTTTACCGTTATCTTTCTTTAAACCGTCAAATTGTAAATTTGGCGGACTTTGTTAATGTGCACCAACTTTGGGTTTGGCACTTAACCCTTATTATTTTTATACATTGTTATGAGCTGGTTTGTTCACTCAAATTCTTAATGCATTGTTCTCTAATATTCCATAATTCATCAAATGACATTTTTTGCTTGCTTGTCGTCAGCCATTTTCTTAGGTAATTTTTATGAAATTCAACCTTGAAATCAGCAACTTGCTCTGGTTCAATTTCAATTTCTTCAAGAATATCATTTTTCAGTTTTAGAAAATCTGAGTCTACGGCTGTTAAATCAACATAACTTCCGTCTATTTTCAAATAGCAATGTGCTTCAGGAATATATTCAATAGAATTACTTTCCAATTCATCTCCTATTCCTGGTGTATTTGACTGATTCATTTTATAAATACCAAGAATAAGTTTGACTTGTGGGATGTTATTCAAATCAGCTATTTTGGCTAAAAAGGCGTGTTTAGAACTACAACTTCCCTTGTTTTCTTTAATTATCAATGATAAATCTGTTCGATTTGCATTTCGCCCATATGGAATATTTTTAACCAAACCCATCAAATGTTCCCAGTTTTGAATTCCTTTTTCATTAACAAGGATAGTCAAATCGTCCTTTGAGTTTAAATTTCCTTCAATCATAGACTTTTAAATTATTGAGAACATATTTATGTCGAGTAAATTATCAAATACTATCTCAGCTCCATTATTAATAAGTACTTCTCTATTTTTATCGCCAATTCCAATAAATTCTATATTCAAATGTTTTGCAGTTTTTAAATCCCATAATCCATCTCCTAAAGAAATTGTACGTTCAAATCTATCTATATTGTAAAAGGACTGAGCATTTGCAATAGCTCTTTTTACGATTTCTTCTCTTTCATAAATATTATCAGAAGCAACTAATAGCTTTTCATCATATTTAACACCAATACATTCTAATTTGTGTATAGCAGGTCTCCTTAAAGAGCCAGTTGCATAGCAAACCCCAAAATCAGAATTAGTGTGTAAATATTCGATCAGTTTTTTAGCACCCTTAATCTCAAGTAACTTCTGCGATTTTATCTTCTGATATAACCCATTTTCGAATTCAATTATTTTTTTAGTTGAGAATTTTTCATTTCTGTCTGCCTCAAAAATTTCTTTTGCGATATAGGAATCAGTGTGGTGCTTAAATGATTTGTATTCTGAATTAATTTCAATAACACCTAATTCAATTAGCATTTCAGTAAATGCCTTCTGGTGAACTTTAACACTATCTGTTAGAGTTCCGTCAATATCAAAAACTATTAGATTTTTCTTTTTCAAATGGTTTGTTTTACTTGCTCATAACAAGTGGATAAAGTGCACTAGTGCACTTTATCCACTCTATAAATTCCTTTTGAGGGAAGGGTTATTCCTTAATCAAATTCATCCTTGCAGACTTTCCTTCTTCAGTACTAATCTCAAGAATGTACATTCCTGGTGCTCCTTCAATATTCAAATTGATTTCATTTGTTGTTCCGAATGATTCGCTAATGACAATTTGTCCAAGTGCATCATACACCTTAATCCAAGTTTCATTATATACAGCTCCAAGATCAATCTTTAAGTTTCCAGATGTTGGATTAGGATAAATCATGATGTTTTCTATTTGAAATTCATCAATACCTACTACCGAATTCACACAAGCAGATGTATCAGAGCATCCGTTTTGTGTTACAATCACAGCAAAGTCACTTCCATAAGTTGGAGTGTAGTTGGAATTTGTTTCCCCCGATATGATTTGATTTGTTGAACAATCTAACCATTGGTAAGTTACACCTGCATCAATATTTGATGCTACAATTGTAACACTATCACCAGCCATCCATGTCTCGACTTCAATTGCTTCGACGATTACATCTTGCGTTTGAGTGGATGAATTTCCACAGGCATCAACATACGTCCACGTTACTGTCGTAGTTCCTAATGTATTAATTGGGAATACTGTCGTCGTTGTAGCTGCTACAGTTCCTTCACAGTTATCTGTTGCTGTTGGTGACGTTAATGTCACATCACAATATGCAGTTTCTGTTGCCAATAAAGCTATATCAGGTGCAGGTGCATCTATATCCATTATAACAATCAACTGAGTAACATCAATTGAGTTACCACAGTTATCTGTTACACTGAATGTACGTGTGATTGTCTCTGGACATGTAAGTCCGTCTGAAACATCATTTACAAAGGCCACTGTTGGTGTTCCACAGTTGTCAGCCTCATCTGTTACCCATCCTGTTACCGCTACCGGTACATCTGAAATACATTGAACATTCAATGTTGTTGCATTAGATGCAGTTGGTGGCGTAACATCATGCACGATGATGATTTGAGTAACATCAATGTTGTTACCTGATCCATCTGCTACATTGTATGTTCTTGTTATTGTGTCATTACATCCATCTCCTGATACTACATCACCTGTATGTAATACAGTGATTGCTCCAGTACAGTTGTCTGCTTCATCATCTACTACTGTTTCATCTATGATTGCATCTCCGATACATTCAAAGTAAAGTGTATCTGGATTACTAGCCGTTGGTGCTATTGGATCAACCAACACAACATTCTGTGTTTGTGTTGAGCTATTTCCAGCTACATCAGTATAGGTCCAAGTAATTGTTGAACTTGTTGCAATTGGAAGTGTTGCATCATTTGTAACAGTAACTGCTGAACAGTTATCTGTTGCTGATGGATCTGTAAGTGTTGTAATCTCACAAACTCCGTTGATGTCCGTCAAAGTTGCAAGAACTGCAACTGGAGCTTCTGTTTCAACAGTCGAAAGTGTCAATTCGTAATTTCCTTCGTTTGCAGAAAACCCGCCAACTACAACGTAGTAAGTAAGTCCTGCAGTTGTTGAGAAACCAAATTGTGACTGAACTCCTGAGAAATCATCATTTCCTCCAACACAGTTCAATGCTCCACACGTACCTTCGTATACCCAAATCTTAGTATCGTAGTTGGTTGCTCCACTTACTGTAGATGCTGTCCACTCTGTACCATCTCCTGTGAATGTATACCATGTTGCTCCACCTGATCCGTTAGTCGTTCCACAGAAAGGTTCCGCATTTGGAGTTCCTCCTACGGTAGATCCTGATACTGTTTGTAAATCACCACATGGGTCCATAGCCGCTAGAGCTTCTGCATTTGAACACTCAGCTCCGACACATGCACTAAAGTCAAGGATTACATCAAACGTACATGTTGATGAATTTCCATTCACATCAGCAGATGTCATTGTTATTGTAGTGTTTGCTGTAATCACTGTTCCTGCAATGGGAAGCTGAGAAAGTGTTGGTGATCCACCACAGTTATCTGTTGCAAATGCCAATGATGTGTAATCAGGAAGAGTGAAATCACATGTTCCACTTGCAACTTCATTTTGATTCCCTGGACATGTTGTCACTGGAGAGATCGTATCAATAACAGTTACCGTTGAAACACAGCTAGCAAAGTTACCAGCTCCATCTGTTACTGTAAGTGTTACAGGATTTGCTCCAAGGTTTGCACAAGTAAATGTTGTTGCTGGAATGCTAAGCATAACTGCTCCACAGTTATCTGTAGAACCTCCATCAAGATCTCCTGCTACGATTGTAACACTCCCTGAACCATCTAAGTATGCAGTGATATTTTGACAAACTGCTGTAGGTGCAATTGCATCTGCAACCGCAATATTGTCATTTGCACTTCCACTACATCCATTTCCGTCTGTAAACGTAAATGTAATAATATGAGTTCCTAACCCTGCTGTTGCTGGATCGAATGAATACGTTGTTCCATTTCCATCATCTGTAACTCCAGGTCCTGAGTAAACACCTCCTGTTGGAAGTCCTC
>JBLHVW010000036.1:0-25663 GCA_047628775.1 Salibacteraceae bacterium
ACCAAAGTTTGATGTTGATTTTATAACTCGGGAGATTGGAACAGCGAAGGCTTTGAAGGAGTTGGGGTAGGTTTTATAAGATGAGTATAAACAATTGATTGGCTTTGTTGTTTGTATGTGTAAGTTAGTGGTATTGAAGTGCTGGACAGGTAATACTTGAGAATAACCAATATAATGAGTGAAGTAACAAATTTAATATTCACGTTTTCTCATATTGAAAATGAGGGAGATCGTATGAAAGATGTTAATCTTTACAATTATCACGGACAGAATTTGAACCTTGTTTCTGCTGACTACCTTCGAGGCACAAACTTACTAGGCAAAGACAATCGAATGTCTTGGTATGGCGGTAATAAATTTTTAGAGGCACCGGTTTACATTGGTGCTTACAATAATTTTGACTTGAATGATTTTATTGATTATTTGAAACTAATTGAATGGGAAGAAATTGACAATGTTCAGATTATTGTAAAAGAACAAGAAGACGAAACATTTAGAATTGTTGGTTTATAATGAGATTGAGACTGCCCATATCAGTGGCTAAAAAAGCATAAGTGGTTTATGCTTCGTAACGACAATCCTAGTTGGAAAACTATTCCTAACCTTAAAATTCAACCTTGGTATAAATCCAAAAGTTGCACAGCTGTCGAACCGTTATAAACAATGAAACCAATGCAAACCATTCTTGAATACTTTAGAGTGAAAAAGACCATTCGCTATCATGGTACAATAGAAAACCTTGAAAGTATTCTTGATGCAATGGAAAGCAAACGATTAGAGAAAGAAGAGTTCTATGTCAATAAAATGGATAAGTATCAATATAAACTTAACCCTACTGTATCCCTTGGAACAGTGCAAACCTCGGTTAATGGAATATTGGTTCATTCGGACGAAATAACGGTTAAAATGAATTTGCATTCTAAAAGTAATAGCTTACAGGCAATCGAACTATTAGGATCACTACATAGATTTCACTTACTTATGTTTTTTGCGGGTTTATGCGGGTTTATTGGTTCAATTTACGCACTTCTTACATTCGGACAATTCGCTGGACTAGTATTCGTAGCAATTCTATGGCCTGTTTGTCATTTGTGGTTCAACTTTGTATGGACCAGTCAGGAAAAAGCACTAATCGAAGAAGTTAAGCTCGCTCTGCACATAAGAATTCGAGCAGGGATAGGATTGTGAAGTTTATAACAGCCTCTAAAAACCATAAGGGTTTTTCACTTCGTAATATCACTTAAGTTTAAAAAATCATATGCGAAAGTTCGTCACTTTCTTTTATCTTCGAGAAACTAGTTTTAGTTAAGAGCCTTACTGTTCCTAGCGGCGAACCGTTATGTGTAATGAAGATAACAATAGGTCACTCACAAAATGAATCGATTATGAAATTACTCCTTTATTCATTTGCTCTGCTTGTAATGACTCTGTCGTCATGTTCCATACAATCTAATGATGAAAATTCCTTACCGAAAACTCAAACGCCAACAATCGAGGCTAGAAACCCTCATATTGAACATGTTTTTGATAGCTTAACATTTGGTGAATGGGTCTTTCGTAAAATGTCTTATTCCAAATTGAAAGAAAGAGATAGTTACACAACCTCATTTGGCGACAGGTATAGTTTAGGTTTTGATAAAAAGAATTTAACGCTAAATTTTGGAACAGACTACTCTTTAAAATTCGATGGCGCTCGAATTGGAAGTTGGAATTATAAAAATCGTCGAATAATATTTACAAAGGATATCCAGAAACATGTGGAATTCCCATTGTTATTTGACCATTCATATGGCGTTACAATCGTCGGCAACGTGATGACATTATCAATGCTTACTAATCTCGATGAGCCCGAGAAATCTGCAAGAATTCAGTTTATTTTAATATCGGGGAACAAACATCCATCTTAGAGAGATATTACACACATAATCGAGTAGACGGCTCCGCCAGATAAACTGACGGAGTGCGCCTCTCACATCACGACTTTTTCCTTGAAAAAGTACGTACGGGAGCTTCGCTTTCAACTTTCATCAAATGATACTCAATCATTTGATGAAAGTTGCATATAAGGCGGTTTGTAAATTACCTTCGGTGCTGCTGCGCGGTGATGGGTTTAACTTTGTGTAAATATCCAGCATAACGATATATCCACGTTGTTTGAGCCTTTTGAGAGTTATGGTCGTGATCAGGGTTGGAGATTGAGCGACCGCCCATCCCCCTTTTCTTGTTTTACCGAGCCGCAGTATGCTCCTCCTATTACCTGGGCGGGAGTTTCAGACCCAGTTAGTGGTATTGGTATGGTAGGAATTGATATGAATCCTCTTCAAAATTATAGAGAAGCCATCTATACTGATTTAAGTGAGATCATGGTGCTGATTCTGCCTATTGTATTAGTTTTTGGTATAAGAATTCAGAAGCTGATGGATATGATGAATATTAAATTTGAATCTAATCCTACTTTCGGAATTGATTTTTTTGCACTTAAGTCCACTGTAGTATTGAGTAATTCAGAATTGAAGGATGGTTGGACTCAACAAAATGCATACTATATAGCTTCCGGAGGAGAGGATAAAATGGCCGTTGGGTATTTTGGAAGTTATAATTTCAGCCATGAATCTTCAAACCTTTTAGAGACTATTGTCTATTATTTTTTCGATTCTATTTCAGTGACCCCTTGCAATAAAGATTCTTTGTTTCAAATTGAACTAGAATTTCCAAATGTATTTACACCAAATAATGACGGTATAAATGATGAGTACATAGTGTGGAGTCAAAATTTGGAATCTTTGATGGTAACAGTGTTAAATCGTTGGGGAAATATTATCAATGAATTTGACGGGTTGAATGCCTCTTGGGATGGAAAGGATCTTTAGGATAAAGTTGTTTCAGACGGTGTTTATTATCTCATTGGAAATGGTAAGACTATTTTTGGAGAAGATATTGTCAAAAAATATTTCGTTTCTGTGATTAAATGACTTAAATTGAAATCATGTTTTATAGATGTATTCTTGTATTTATATTTTCGCTATTTATCCTCAATTGCGAATCGCAAATTACGTTTAAAACGAATTTTGGGATTGGTTATTCACAACCTTTCTATAAAAAGACGTCTGATCATTTTTACACTGATTATTCTAGTATCTCACAAGTTGGTGGATTGTCAATTCAATTGAAGGGGGAAATAAATTTGACAG
This sequence comes from Salibacteraceae bacterium, assembly GCA_047628775.1. Lineage (GTDB taxonomy): Bacteria > Bacteroidota > Bacteroidia > Flavobacteriales_D > Crocinitomicaceae > UBA4466. The sequence continues at coordinate 3,192 of JBLHVW010000036.1, forward strand.
ATAATTTATCTTTGAAGATTGGTGGTGAAATTACAGGGGGGCGAGTTTCGTTTGATTATCGGGCTGGAACAGGGAATAATGTGTTCGTTCAAAATTATGATTTAGCGTCTTACCGACATGATTTAAATATTTATGAATTGCATATCCCACTGATGGTAAAATACAGCTTTAGTGGCAATGGTAAACTAACTCCATATTTAAGTGTTGGCATTGGCTATAGAAGGCACTTGCGTGCATTTGGGAAACTTTCAGATATGAATGGAAATTTAGTATTTAAGGGTCCAGTCACTATTGAGCATCGCAATTATTCTAAATCATTTAAAAAAGACTTGAATCGATCCATTGTACCCAAAATTAGCCTTGGGATTACTTTTTCCGAAAATGACCATTTTGAATATTTTGGAGAAATTCAGTACTCATATATTCCTGGTCTATACTACTATTGGGGGAGTAAAAATCATGATTGGTATAATGATGAAGGAATATACAATAACAATTACGTTTCCGTAATTGTAGGAATAGGAATTAAGCATTTAAAGAAAGTAAGCAAGCCAAAGATTTAATATGTTGTAATTAAATTAGTCTGGCACCAGAGGTTAGGAGATGAGGTTTATTGATACTAAGGAATAAAATTAGCCCCTCTTTATTATCCTTTAAAACAATAAACCACTTACTTAAAGTCTTTTAACCGTGTACAAAGCAAACTATGAAGTACATGAATCATTATTCTTAGAAGGCTCAATTTCATTCTCTAAACTTTTGGAAGTAAAGCAGGAATACTTTCAAGTGAAATCGGAATTTATTAGAACCGAATATCAAATTGAATATTCAAAATTACTACTATCAATATTCTCATTATGGATCAAAATGAACTAAACAAATTAACCAAAATTGAAGTCAAGTATATTAATTTGCTCTTGAATGAAATAAGTCAAGATAAGATGTGTGAAGAGTTACAAATCACTCATGAGGAAATAAGATTATTGGATTAATTACTTAAGTCGTCATATCGTAAATAGTTTACGTTGTGGGATCATAATTTTGATAAAAAAGGAAATTATGGCAAATAAAGACTTCACATTATTCGATCTGATGAAACATTTTCCAGATGAGCATAGTTGTATGGTTTATTTATTCAATCAGAAATGGTCTTTGGGCTACCACTGTGTTCAATGCCTTTCGATAAGATCTAGACGAAAGAGTATTTATATCTCGCAAAAACTGTGGCATTCAAAAATGGGAAGAGTTTAGGCGTTTAGTAAATGAAAATAGTGAAGAGGTAAAATTAAAAATTCTCTTAAAACGTTGATTAGTTCAGCAATCAAAAATTAATAGTGATTGAGAAAGCCGTTGGTTAAATGTTCGAGCAATATTTTTGATTTGGAATTCTAAAAACACAAAATTATTTATGGCCCCTACACTTTAATAAACGGATGCAACAGGTAAATAAACGGATTTATTTGTGGCGTATACTATTCTAACCTGTTGATTACATTAGGGTTAAATACTACTGTTATGATTAATTTATTCCCATTTATAATTGCCCTATTTTTATCCCATTTGACGATGTCACAATCGACAGCCATACCAGATGTGAACTTTGAACAAGCGTTAATAGATTTAAACATTGATTCGGATGGATTAAATGGCTCTATTCTGAATTCGGATGCAAGTATTGTCACTTCATTAAACGTAGAAAACAAGAATATATCTGACTTATCTGGAATTGAAGCATTTGAATCTATCAATTATCTTAAATGTAGCTTTAACAATCTAAGCCTACTTAATCTGTCTTCGAATATTCAATTAGAAGGGATTTTGGCAAATGATAATGAATTAATCTCAATAGAACTCGATGGAATATTGAGCCTGTATAGTATACAACTCCAAAACAATCAACTTTCATCACTTGATTTATCCAATCATACAAATTTGTATTTTCTGTATTGCTTTACTAATAATCTAACATCACTCAATATTTCAAGTAATTATTCATTAGTTTACCTTTCATGCGGAGAAAATCAATTAACAGGAGTACTTGACATTTCAAAGCTATGGCAACTTGAATTCTTTGCTTGTAGCAAAGAATCAATTAACCAATGTTAACACATGGTACAATGGATACCTGACTACTTTTAATTGTCAGAACAACAACATTTCGGAGCTTGACTTGAGTTTTTGTGAATCACTCGAAAGAGTTTATGTTGATAGTAACAACCTTTCTACCTTAGTACTTGACCACAGTCCAAATATTGTTGATTTTCATGCTAAGAGCAATCCAAATTTGGATTGTATCCAAGTCGTTGATTCTACTTATTCAACCAATCATCCTGATTGGGACGAAGACCCGCAAGTTGTCTATTCTAAAGATTGCGGTTGGTTTGATATTGAAGAAAACGAACTTTCAGAAAATTTTACAATTAGTCCAAATCCTTGTACTTACGAAATTAACATCTCAACATTTAACGGACAAAATTCGAACTGCGAAATTCTTGACCTAAACGGAAGAATCATTTTTAGAATTCAATTATCAAATTCAATCACTTCAATTAGTGTAGATGAATTAATGAAAGGAATGTATATAATTGTAGTGAATGATAAATCTAAACGCTTTTCTAAAATTTAGAGATCGAAAATTAATAAAATTGAATCTGAGTTAAAAACTCTATTTGTGGTTAACGAAAACCAAAAATTAACTAACTTAATGCTAGAGTTGAACTCAATTGCAGGAGATTGACCCCTATTGAAATTAATTTAATATAAAATTCATTTTTCAGCACCAAATTACCCGCTACAAAACTTTTACCCCAATGTTTAGGGGGGGTACAGGTGATTATTTCCTTTCTGCGAAAAAACAACCTAAGTTAATAAGCCGCACTTCGCAAAACCCCATAAACTATGAAGAATATCGTACTCATATTATTGATGGTAATTTCGAATGGTACATTCGCACAAGATGAGGCTGATTACTTTCATGAAGATAGTCTAAAACTTAATGAGTTTCCAGGGGAATCTTACTTCCAAAAAGTAAGCAGAGGAATTGGACCTGACGAAAGCTGGAAAGGAATAAATAAAAATGGTGAGATCTATTTTTATGATGACGATCAAGTAGCATTTTTTGGTGATACACTTCCTATTTCTATCCACTCCCTACGTGAATTCGCTGACTGTCGCATCGGCGGTGGTGATTATCACACCTTAAAAGCACATGACGGGTGGTATCTTGGGACAAATCGTGGCGAATGGGGAGGCTCATTATTTAGAATGTCAAATAATTTTGATCAGTGCGCATTGATATGTCGTCCAATTGTCAACCAACTAGTTGAATACTATGGTCGAGTGTACTTAATTGAAGGGTTAGCTCATCTTAGCTCGTCATCAGGTCATATACTTGAACTACAAAATGATCTTACAATTGATACTTTATTGACATTGGAAGCTGAAACACCGAAATATATTGTGTTTAACAGCCAAAATGAAGGATCTCTTTTGACAGATTCAAGAATATATCGAATCAATTCTAATATGGACACCATTTCTCTTTATTCAAATTCTTTATGGCCCTATTTATACCCGAGTAATTTGTTATATAAAGATGATATATTATACGCTACAATGTATGGTGGTATTGCCATGTACTCAATTAAAACAAAAAAACTACATTGGTTAACAAGAGAATAGAAAATGGTCATCACAAGCTTCGTTGGTACCGATACAAACTGAATCTCAGTAATATTCAAGAAAATTATAGTTCCATAAAATTCGATAATCCAAAGTGAAGTAATCCCAGTTCTGATTGATTCATTTTTATCAATTTTATTGATTTTTTTTAAACCTTTCCAATCATCACCTGTCCAATACCTATGAAAATGACCAAAAAGGAAATTCAACATTTATACTGGAGGGCAGGATTCGGAATTCAGCCCAGCCAATTAAAGTCAATCGAGAATCAATCGCGTGAGGAAATTGTTGATGCTCTATTTTCATCCAGTAAAAAATTCAATCCTCTTGATGCTGATTTAGGTCCACTAATCATCGACAAACGAAAATTATCCAAGCAGAAAAAGAAGGAATTGAGAAAACTGGACAAGAAGAACATTTTCACAATGAATGTTCTTTGGATGCAACGAATGGCGGAAACTGAAGCCGTTCTGCGCGAGAAAATGACGTTCTTTTTTCACGATCATTTCGCGGTTAGAATTAACAGTCCACACGGATTGCTTCATTTGAACAATATTGTTCGTGAGCATGCCTTGGGGAGCTTTTCGACAATGCTAATGGAGGTTTCAAAATCGCCTGCAATGATTTCATTTCTCAACAACAAACAGAACAAGAAGTCGCACCCAAACGAAAATTTTTCGCGTGAGGTTATGGAATTGTTTACGCTCGGTCGCGACAATGGATACACAGAAGTTGACATTCAAGAAGCCGCACGTTCTTTTACAGGATGGTCGTTTTCCAAAGAAGGGAAATTTGTTTTCAATGAACGCGTCCACGATACGGACAGTAAAACGTTCCTTGGGGAAACAGGTAATTTTAAGGGTGAAGAAATTATTGAAATTCTCCTCAAACAAAAACAAACAGCGCGGTATTTAACAGAAAAACTCATCGGTTTTTTGATTAGCAGACCGCTGAACAAAGAACAATTGGAGAAATTCACAAGCGTTTTCTATGACTCTGGATACAATCTATCAACGCTAATCCGATCGGTCTTTTTAAGCGATGAATTTATGGCCGAAGAAAGCATCGGTTGCCGAATTAAATCGCCAACGGAATTGCTTGTTGGAATAACGAAACAATTCAAAATTGAATACCAAGACCCAAAACCGCTGATCAAATTGCAAGCGAAACTCAATCAGGTTTTGTTTTTTCCACCAAACGTTGCAGGTTGGCAAAGCGGAAAAGGCTGGATCGACAGTTCGACATTAATGCTTCGCATGCAACTTTCCGCAATTTTGCTCAACTTCGGTGTTATTGCATGGGATGAGGATGGAGACACTCCTGAAGAAGCGAACGAAATTCTAAAGAAACAACGGTCAAGAATGAGCGAAAGGGTCGAAAAAAGATTCAAAGCCTATCCAGATTGGAAGTTCTTTGAAAGAGAAATAAAATCTCAAGAAAGTCGCCTTATTGATTATTTAATTCAACCTAAATTATCAGCAGGTGCAAAGGCCACAATTGCAAATTCAACGGAATTTTCTGTAAAGGAAAGAGCAATTGAACTTGTAAGCTTACCAGAGTATCAACTCTGCTAAATCATAGATTATGGATAGAAGAGACTTTGTCAAAAAATCGATTTTCGCATCTGGATTGATGCTTGTGCCTTCCTTTTTAAAAGGGATGGATTTGTTGGGTCCCAATGAAATTTCTGGGTACCGCAATCTAATTATCATTCAACTTTCAGGCGGAAATGATGGACTAAATACGATTGTTCCTTTTCAAAACGACATTTACCATCAATTGCGCCCGAACATTGCGAAATCGGGAACGGATTTATTTAAACTCAATGACGAACTAAGCCTCAATTCATCGTGCCTCGGCTTGAAAGAATTGTACGATCAAGGAGAATTATCAATTCTCAACAACGTCGGTTATCCAAACCCGAACCGTTCTCACTTTCGAAGTACGGACATTTGGCACTCAGCAAGCACCTCAGATGAATATTTGAAAACGGGATGGGTAGGTCGGTACTTGGATTCTCACTGTCAAAGCCCGTATCAAGCCATTGAACACGACGCCAGTTTGTCCATGATTCTTAAAGGTCAAAATCTCAAAGGAATTGCAGTTAAAAATCCGCAACAGTTGTTTCAAGCGACGAGAGAAAAATTCTTTAAAAGCATCGCTGACAATACAGATGCTGAATTACTTTCTGAAAACAACCAAGGCTATTTGTACAAAACACTTTTGGAAACGTATTCATCAGCGGAATATATCTATAAGCAATCGAAGATTTATGAATCGGCTGCAGAATATCCAAACACGGCCTTTGCAAAGAACCTAAAAGGCATTGCAGACTTCATTAATTCAGGACTGAAGACGCGTGTTTATTATTCATCCCTCGGCGGATTTGACAGTCACGTGAATCAAAAACAAAGTCAAGATGGATTGCTAAAAACGTATTCTGAAGGAATTGCGGCTTTGGTAAAAGATTTGAAGAAAACAGATAAGTTTAAAGACACTTTGATCTTAACGTTCTCCGAATTTGGACGCCGAGTGAAAGAAAACGGAAGCAAAGGAACGGATCACGGAACGGCCAACAATCTATTTATGATTGGAGGATCCTTGAAAAAAGCTGGGATTTATAACGAAGCCCCAAACCTCGAAAACTTGGATTCGAACGGAGATTTAAAGCACAGTATTGATTTCCGTTCTGTGTATTCAACAGTCCTTAACAACTGGCTTGAAGTGGATACGAAATTAATTTTAAGCAAGAAATTTGATAACCTTGATTTTATTTGAATTTTAAGTTTAAGTTTAAGTTTAAGCTGGAGTTTAGATGATAGATATTTGATGTTGGATATTAGATGTTCAATGTTGGACTTAAAATGATTTCAATAAATTCGTTAACGTCTAAATTCTAGTATCTAAAAGGCAAGAAAAAGCGTTAGCTTTTTAAAAACAAACGTTAGCGCTGTTATACCGATCTAAAAACAAGACGATTCAAAAAAAAATAAAAAACAATTAAACCTTTTTCAATCCCACCAGTCTAACTAAAACTAACACATAAAACTGATAACATGAACAAACGAATTTTAACACTCGCGGTAAGTATTTTATTCCTAATGTCATTCGCACCAAGCCAACAAGCAAAGTGGGAAAAATTAGGAACTAGAAAAGTAAATTATGGTTTAGAAAAAGACGTAATCCCAGTTGGGGTTCGAGACGGTAAATTCACCAAATTAAAAATTGTAGTAAAAGGTGGAGCGATCAACATGCATAAAATGAAAGTGAATTTCATGAATGGATCAAGCCAAGACATAGCATTAAAGCACAATTTCACAAAAAACAGTGGATCAAGAGTGATTGATCTGAATGGCGGAAAGCGAATCATTAAAAACATTGCCTTCTTTTACGATACAAAGAACCTTGCTCGATCAAAGGCGACAATTCACGTCCTTGGAAGACATTAGGAAGTAGGTAATATTTAAGTTCCATAACACGAAAGGGAGTGAATTCGAAAGAATGATCTCCCTTTTTCTTTGCCAAAACTTCATCGAAGCTATTCCCATTTTACCATCTCCTTGCAATCAAAGACTTAATTGGTACATTAGTCATGCTAAATTGTACTCAATGATCTCCTATCAAGAATTACTTCTCTCAAATGAACAAGCACTGGCCATTTCAAAAGAACATTTTGGAATCGAAGGTGAAGTCACAAAACTGGATGGTTATGAAGACTTCAATTATAGAATTAAGTCAACCAATAACTCTTACATTCTCAAAGTAAGCCGACCGAATGAAGATGAAGGCTACCTTGATTTCCAACAGAAATTAATCCAACACATCGCAACTGCTGATGCTTCAATCACGGCACCCAAAGTTGTGAAAAGTACCGATGGAAATACGCTTAGCTCTTTCGTTGACGAAACGGGACACAAACGATTCGTTAGAATGTTAACTTGGGTTTCAGGTCGCTTGTGGTCTGGAGTGAATCCGCACACAAAGAAACTACGCCTTGAATTGGGTGAACTTTGCGGTAAAATGACCAATGCGTTGGCGTCGTTTAATCATGCACGTGCAAAACGTGAATTCGATTGGGATATCGCACAAGTCGGTTGGACCAAAGATCATTTCCATCGCTTTTCAGGAACAAAATTCGACATTCTCAACTTCTATCAAGATAAATTCGACAGCTTTCAAGAATTGTATTCTACCTTACCAAAGAGCGTTGTTCACGCCGATCCGAACGACAACAACATTGTAGTAAGTTCCGATTTAAGAAACCCCCAAGTTCTTGCCTTAATCGATTATGGCGATGCCCTTTATACGCAAACCATCAATGACATCAGCGTTGCGGGAGCGTATTTAATAATGTACGGTTCTGATCCGTTGACGTCCATGTCGGAATTCCTTGAGGGCTACAACCGCCATTATAAATTTTCAGACGACGAACTCAAATGCCTTTATACTTTAATGGCTTCTCGACTTTCTATTATCGTGACGAAAGCCTCGATTAACAGAGAGCTCGAACCCGAAAATGAATACTTATGGATCAGTGAAAAACCGGCGTGGAGCGCATTGCACAAATGGATCAATATCAATCCTGAATTGGCGTATTTCACCTTTAGAAATGCTTGTGGATTAACACCGCATCCAAACGAATCAACTGTCACGAATTGGCTTGCTTCCAATCAAATTGATCTGAATGTCTTATTTCCAACGTTGAATAAATCGCATACCGCAAATGTTGACATGAGCGTTTCAAGTAAATGGCTCGGAAATAGATCTGAATTCGAAAATGAAGCTTTAACCGCTTTCAAAATTTCACAACTTCAAAGTGATTTTCCAGAAGCAATTATCGCCGGAGGTTATTTAGAAACGCGTCCATTTTATACGACAAATGCGTATCGTAGCGAAGGAAACTCAGGTTACGAATACAGAAACACGCACCTCGGAGTTGATTATTGGCTGGATGATGGAACGGCTATTCACGCTCCATTTGATGGTGAAGTCGTAACACTTTTCGATAATAACATTGACAAAGACTACGGTCCAACAATTGTACTAAAACACGAAATTGATGGAGCATCGTTTTATACTTTGCACGGACATTTAAGTCGGTCTTGCTTCGCGAATTTAAAACTCAATCAACGTGTAAAACAAGGCGACAAAATTGCCGAAGTTGGCGATTCATCCGTCAATGGAAACTGGACACCTCATTTGCACTTTCAAATCATTTTAGACCTTCTTGGAAACACAACGAACTATCCTGGAACGTGTATTTGGAACCACAAAACCGTTTGGGCAAGCATCTGTCCAGATCCAAATTCGATTTTCAAGAATGATGTCTTAAACCAGACTGAAGAAATCGATTCTAAAACATTAACAGAATACAGAAAAGAACACCTCGGAAAAAGTTTGAGTTTGAGTTACGAAACGCCGCTGTATATGGTTCGTGGAGAAGGCGCTCACTTAATCGACACGACGGGAAGGAAATATTTAGACACGGTAAATAACGTTGCGCACGTTGGACACGAACACCCGAGAGTTGTTAAGGCAGGTCAACAGCAAATGGGTTTATTGAACACCAACACGCGTTATTTGAACGAAAACATTAATGCATTTGCAGCGGAATTGTTGGCTACTTTCCCTGACGAATTATCGGTTGTCCATTTTGTAAATTCTGGCAGTGAAGCAAATGAACTCGCTTTGCGAATGGCGAAGGCTTGCACGGGGCAAAAAGACACAATTGCCGTTGAAATTGGATACCATGGAAATGCAAACGTGTGTATTGATATCTCATCCTACAAATTCGACGGAAAAGGTGGGAAAGGCAAGCCTGAGTTCACTCAAATTGTCCCCCTACCCGATTCATTCAGGGGAATGTATCAAGGCAGTTCAACAGGTGAGAAATATGCCGCCCATGTTCAAGTTGCAATCGATGTAATTCAATCCAAAGGAAGAAATGTAGCGGCTTTTATTGCGGAACCAATCATCAGTTGCGGCGGTCAAATAGAATTGCCGGAAGGCTATCTTAAACAATCGTATGAAAGCGTTCGAGCGGCAGGTGGGGTTTGTATTTCAGATGAAGTTCAAGTGGGATTTGGCCGCGTTGGAAAAACATTTTGGGGATTTGAATTGCACGGCGTTGTTCCTGATATTGTGACTGTTGGAAAACCAATCGGGAATGGACATCCAATGGCTGCAGTAATTTGCACAAAAGAAGTTGCCGAGAAATTTGCGAACGGAATGGAATACTTCAATACGTTTGGAGGCAACCCAGTGTCTAGTGCAATTGGAGCCGAAGTCCTCCGCGTTATTAAAGACGAAAACCTGCAAGACAAAGCACTTGAAATTGGCAACTCTTTAAAAAGTCAATTGACAGAATTGTCCAAACAATTTCCAATCATCGGTGATGTTCGCGGAGAAGGATTCTTCTTGGGCATCGAATTGGTTAACGAGAACAAAACACCCCTCCCTGATCACGCGGATTATCTTGCAAATCGAATGAAAGAAATGGGGATTTTAATGAGTGTTGACGGGCCGAAATACAATGTTCTAAAAATCAAACCGCCAATGGTTTTCTCTCACGAAAATGCCGAAGAATTGATTTCTAGAATGACGGTTGTTTTCGGTGAAGATTTTATGCGCAGCTAATTCCAGTTAGAAATTGATATTTTTGTCCCAAAGCTTATCTCATTGAAAAGTCGGTATTCTCTTCTTGCCTGTATTCTTGTTGGAATTGTCCTCATCACATACCGTGTGTCCTATACTGATATTGCGTCGGGCGATCCCTTGAAAATAACGACTTGGGACGCTTTCGGTTATTACATGTATTTGCCGTCTTCGGTGATTTATGATGACATGACTGAGTTGGAATGGGTGGATGAAATGGACAGCACATACCAGCTGACAGGCGGGCAAATGTATCAAGCCCACCAGCAGGACAACGGAAAATACGTTTTCAAATACCTGGGAGGCGTTTCCTTAATGCAAGCCCCATTTTTCTTTTTAGGGCACACGATCGCTGTTTCATCCAATTACAAAGCAAATGGTTTTTCTCCTCCATATCAATACAGTATAGCTTTTGGAGCACTCTTCTATTGTATTTTCGCGCTGTTTCTAATGCGGAATATTTTACTTCGTTTCTATTCAGATCATGCCGTCGCGTTGAGTATTTTATTAATGGTGCTCGCCACAAATCTCATTCAATACATCTCCATTGATAGTGCTCAAAGTCATGCTTTCATCTTCCCACTGTATGCTATCGTTTTATATGTAACAATTAAATGGCATGAATCGCCTAAGTTCAAATGGGCTGCTCTAATTGGATTGATTATCGGGCTCGCAACAATTTCAAGACCGACAGAATTAATCATGCTTTTCATCCCGCTATTATGGGATACGCAAACGAAAGAATCGAGAAAAGCAAAATGGCAATTGGTTCGACAGTATCGAAGTCATGTAATTGTCGCGATGCTTTTTGGAATTATTGGCATCGCTCCACAATTGATTTATTGGAAACTTACAACGGGCTCATTTGTTTATGACGTTGGAAGTAAATGGTTTTTCGCCAATCCTTGGTTCAGAGTATTGTTTGGCTTCACAAACGGCTGGTTCATTTACACCCCAATTACTATTTTCTTCATTTTGGGTATATTCTATATGAAGAAGCTTCCGTTTCGAAGATCAGTAATTGTTTTTTGCTTACTGAATATTTGGATTGTTATTGCATGGTCAGACTGGCGCTACGGAGCAACATTTTCAACTAGAGCATTGGTGCAGAGTTATCCAATTTTCTTACTTCCTTTCACAGCATTTATTGATGATATACTCAAAAGTAAATGGAAGTATATCTTCTTTGGAATTGGCGCGTATTTGATATTCGTGAACTGGTTTCAAATTGGACAATACAACTCTGGAATTATTCATTACCGTGACATGAATGCTCAATATTATTCCAAAGTTTATTTGAATTCATCTACTACTCCGCTTGAGATGAGTTTACTCGATACGGATGAATTTATTGAAAATGAGACGGAATTTCATGAGATAAAAGAATCAATGATGCTTTCTCGAACCCCTAAAAAATTCATTGGAGGTTGGGGAAATCCAATAGTTTTAGGAACACACATTTTGGAAGCAAATCCAAAAGACTGGATTCGAGTTGATGCGGAAATAAAAGTCAACGAAGGAATAGGATCTTCAAACCTCTCTTGTGCAGTAAGATCGAAAAGTGGAACTAAAAAGACAAAAATTAGACTTCACAATGCTATTAGTAAAGCAAAGAAAATGAATACATATTCTTTTTACATGAAACTACCAAAGCAACGTCACTTGACGCTTGACCTAAATATCGAATCGAAATTTAAATTTGACGGAACTGTTGAATCGTGGTCAATAACCTTATTTAGAAAAAAATAGATCCTTTTTTCAGCCAGTTTATTCGTGAGAATCCTAAATTGAATTTATTAGCATTATCTTTAAGATAAAATCAACCTAAATAGACCGAATGAAGACAAAAAAAGAAATCGTAGATAACTGGTTACCTAGATATACTGGGGAGAAATTAGAAAACTTTGGTGAGCACATTTTACTTTGCAATTTTCAAGATTATGTAACCCGTTTTGCAGAAATGCACAATGTTGAGGTTATTGGAAATGACAAACCAATGCAATGCGCGACTGCCGAAGGTATCACGATTATCAATTTTGGAATGGGAAGTGCTTCCGCTGCGACATGCATGGACTTGCTTTCAGCGATTGAACCAAAAGCCGTTTTGTTTTTAGGGAAATGTGGTGGATTGAAAAAGAAGAATGAGGTAGGAGATTTAATTCTTCCAATTGCAGCCATTCGTGGTGAAGGAACTAGTAATGATTATTTCCCTCCAGAAGTTCCTGCTTTGCCGTCATTCGCACTTCAAAAAGCAATCTCAACAACGATTCGTGATTTCAATCGCGATTATTGGACGGGAACATGTTACACAACCAACCGACGCGTTTGGGAACATGACGATAAATTCAAAGAATACTTAGGTACAATCAGAGCAATGGCCATTGACATGGAAACAGCAACGATTTTCACCGTTGGATTCAGCAACGAAATTCCTACTGGAGCTTTATTGCTTGTATCGGATCAACCCATGGTTTCTGAAGGAGTAAAAACAAGCGCAAGCGATAATTCCGTTTCTAGAAAGTACGTGAGTAGTCATCTTGAAATTGGAATTGCCTCTTTAAAACAATTGATCAATAACGGAAATACGGTGAAACACCTAAGGTTCGGTTAAACTCAGTTTAGAATTCTTGTTTTGAAAAAAAGATCGTTACTCTTTCTCGGTTTACTTACGCTTTTAGTGTTCCCTATTCCAACATTTCTTGGGTTGTACTTTGTAGAAGGAACAACACCGCTGGAGATTTTGGATTTGGATCATTTTCAATGGTATCCTATTGCACTTGGCTTGGGATTTGGAATATTGTACGCGCTTTTGGCTTTGTTGTTAATGCAAGCCAGAGTGTTCAAGGAAATGCCCACACGGGTTGAAAAACTGGTTCAAAGTATGAACCTAACAACTCTGGACTGCATCTTTCTATCCTTGTGCGCTGGCGTTGGCGAAGAATTACTTTTTCGATCGGGTGTTCAATTTTACCTTGGTCCAATCATCACTACTGTTATATTCGTTGCGATCCACGGCTATTTGAATCCCTTCAATTGGCGCATGTCCTTGTACGGTTTAATTGTTCTTCCGTTCATTTTGGTGATCAGTTTTGCACTTGAGGAATACGGATTGTGGTTCTGTATTGCCGCTCACTTTTCCTACGATTTCGTATTGTTTTACGTTATGAAAACTTTTCCAGATGAGGAGGAACAAAATGCAATTGTTTATAATTTCGAAGAAGAAATTCGTGCTGAATACAATACCATTAGTGAAGAAGAATCTGAAGACGGTTTGCCTTCAGAACCAACAGACATGGAGGAATCAGAACCTGATAATCAATCTCCAAAACCTCCAAGTTCCGAATTTGGCAAAGACTTTCCGGAACATTAATCAAAACTCCAGAAGTAGCCAAATGCAATTCTTTCAACGATTGCAGTTTGTTTATTTCCGCAGGCAGCGTTGATAAATTATTTCTATTGAGGTAAATGAATTTCAAATTCGTACAATCCGTTATTTCGTCTGGAATTGAAGTCAAAAAGTTAAACCTCAATTCCAAGACTTCCAAATTCTTCAAGTTTCCAATCCCGACAGGAAGCGTTGTTAAACTGTTCTGATTTAAGGAAAGATGCTTGAGGTTCGTTAAATCTCCAATCTCTTCTGGTAAAGAATCAATATCATTGAATTGAGCCGAAAGAATTTTCAAGTTCTTCAAGTTCCCTATCGACTTCGGAAGAGAAGTTAATTTGTTCTTTCCTAAATACAACTTTTCAAGGTTAACCAGTTCACCGATCCGTTCTGAAATGGAATCAATTTTGTTTCCATAAAGCCGCAAAACTTTGAGCTCTTTATTGTCAAAAACCTCATCTGGAACTGACGTCAATCCTTTTTTCGACAGATTTATTGAAATCTCTCCTTTGGAGTATCGAATGTCCTTTATAGCCACACAGGAGGCAAGAGAAATTAGGATTATCGAGAAAAGGAAAGCTTTGATCACCCTCGAAGATAAGGAAAAGCAGATATTTTCGCGGTTTTAAGCAACTTTTCGTATATTTTCGCATCTAGACATTAAACGGATCTACTTTTCAGATCTCTAAGTACGGAACGTAAAAAAATTAAATTATGAAGATTTTAAAATATGCGCTAGCTGCAATGGTGCTTTTAGGAGGAGTTAGTGCAAACGCACAAAATAATTCAATGGTTCAAACTCAAACTAAGGTTAATACAACTCAAACTCCAGGTGAAAGAGCTGCTCAGCAGACAGCTGCAATGACTGAAGCACTTTCTTTAACTGCAGAACAAGTAGAAAATGTTCAAATATTAAATCTTAAGGTTGCCAACAAAATTCAAGCGATTAAGGATAACGATGCGTTGGATGCTGCCAAGAAAATAGAATTTATCTATGGAAATAAGAAGGATCATCTGGTAATTATGAGAACGATTCTTACTGACGAACAATTGGTGACATACGAAGCTTGGCTTTCAGAAAAGAAAGTAGCTCCTAAGAACTAGAAAAATTATAGATCTAGAATGCTATTTTAGACAGCATAAAAAATCCCATCTCGGTTAAACCAAGATGGGATTTTTCTTTTTATAGATTCTGTACTATTCTCTTGAATTATTTCTCCGTGAAATTCAGGGAGGCTGAATTAATACAGTAGCGCAATCCAGTAGGTTTCGGACCATCGTTGAAGACGTGTCCCAAATGTGCATCACAGACATTGCAAACAACTTCATTTCTGCTCATTCCATGCGAATCGTCTTTTGCAACACCAACGTTCTCTTTTTCGGCTGCGTCATAAAAACTCGGCCATCCTGTACCCGATTTGAATTTTGTTTTACTTGAGAAAAGAAGATTGTCGCAACAAACACAAAAATAATCTCCATCTTTTTTACTGTCCCAATAACGCCCTGTAAATGCACGCTCGGTTCCTCTTTCTCTTGTGACATTATACTCCAATGGTGACAGTTGCTTCTCCCACTCGGCATTCGTTTTCACAACCTTCAAAGAATCATCAATTAGAGATGCCTCACCTACTCCATTGATCTCTGTACCATCAAAACTTGAACTGCAGGCTACAAATAAAATTGCACCACAAAATAATAGGAAACTTGTTTTCATATATTTTCTTTTTATACTGCTTGGACGAAGGTGATTTGGAATCCTTTCTTGACGCATGGTTATTTAATTTATTTTAACATTTCAAATTAACTTCAATGTTGTATTCATTTTCTACCACAAAGACGCAAAACGCCTTTCAGACTTGACGCAAACCATTAATATTGTTAATAAAAGTAACACTATTGTCAAGAAGAGCCGTTAAACAAAAAAAGCCTGTCTTCGATAAACAAAGACAGGCTTAATGCGTTTAAAGGCTCAATTATTTCTTAACCACACGTCGTATTGTTCGTGTGTCATCACTAATAAATTCAATCGTGTAAACTCCGCTAGGAAAGTTCATCGTGTACTCCACAGATGAAGTTTCAAACACTTCGATTGCATCGATCAATTTCATTGTTACGTCGTAGATTTTAATTACACCATTAACAGATGAATTGAAATCCATGGTTAAAGCGTCCGTGACAGGATTGGGATAAACGTTGAATTCATTCATAGACAAATCAACCAGTGCTGTAAAATCAACGTTGTAACATGCCGATGTATCCGTACACGTGTTTTCAGTTACAATTACAGCATAATCACCAGTAACGGTTGCCGTATATACTTGACTCGTTTCTCCAGCCAAAGCAGATCCAGTATTACAATCGATCCATTGATACGTTGCCGATGGTGCCGTCGCAGTTAAAACTGCACCCAATTGAGATGCCGACGCATCAACACTGCACGTAATGTAAATGAAATCCATATACGTATTTACTCCTTCGATTACATCATGCTGTCCTGTGGCCGTAAACTCTGTTACTGCAGGATTCATTGAACTAGACTGCGGAAATGAATTCCCACTGAAATCCCATGAAGTAGTTCCCCCGCCCAATGGCACGTCAACATTTGTGAATGTTATGTTTTGGTTCGTACACGTTGCATACGTTGCCGTAATTTCTGACATTGCTGCAAGATCGAACATCGTTTCTTGCGTAGCTAAAGCATCTCCAGATGCCACACGAATATCTTGTGAAATCCCGTCTGCCCCCGAACCTCCATTTCCAGCTTCGCCGCCGTTTCCACCGACTCCACCGTTTCCGCCTTCACCGATTTCATTAGTTCCGTAAGTACTTCCAGGTCCACTTGGCCCACCTGTTCCTCCAACACCACCTGCACCTGCTGTTCCACCTTGTCCTGCAGTCCCCGCAACGATATAACTATTTTGAACAACACCGTTTACCCCGTTGCTAAATAAGTAGATTCCAAAAGAAGCACCAGCACCAAAGCCACCAGTTCCAGCTTCTCCACCTTCAGCGCCGCCTCCGCCGCCTCCACCTCCGTCTCCAGAGCCATTATCACAAAAGAAACACGATTGACCACCGCCACCGCCACCGCCGACACCACCACGACCTCCGCCGCCATCAGTACCGTCAGTTCCAGCTGAACCAACAACAAAAAATTGATTGTATAAAGGCGCACCTCCGTTAACTCCATCTGTTCCAGTACCTCCAGCACTTCCTGCGGCACCATCAGAACCATCTTGTCCGGGATCTCCCCAGTTTCCATGAGCACCTCCTCCAGTTTGATTTGCTCCAAGATTAACACCTCCTCCAGAGCCACCGTCTCCACCATCGTGGTCAGTTTCTCCACCGGATCCGCCACCACCACCAGAACCACCGGCTCTAGGGTTTGAACTATCATTTCCTCCAGAACCAGGACTACCAGTATTTCCTCCGCCAACTATATTAACTCCTCCAGCAGTTAAAACTCCACCACCGATACCGCCTCCAGCACCACCAGTTCCTCCAGTTCCACCTGAGCTATTATCATCAATATCTCCATTCGCTCCGTTTCCACCATTCGATCCATAGGCGCCATTCGCACCATCTAAACCGTCAGTTCCATCGGAAGCATTTCCCGGTAGAATTTGGCATCTTGTTATAAAGTAGTTTGTGCAATTATTAATGTGCATCCCATAAGTAGATGTGCCAGGAGCAGTTGCATCATCTGTTGTTAACGTAATATCGTGCAATTCAAATCCGCTAATATTGGCAGCATAAATAACAACCAAACGATAATCATTCATCATCCCATCAGGATTAACTCCAGTTCTATTAATTGTCGTCGCTCCAGCTAAACTTGTTTTTTCCCAACCATCAAAATCGTCAAAACCACCTTCTATAATAATGTTGTCGAACGGAATAGTTAAGGAGACATCGAGATCGTAAATCCCTGTTCCAACTCGGATAAGATCACCGTCATTTGCTGTTGAAATTGCTGTTTCCAAATCCAATGGATCACCGATAGTACCAGTTGCAGATGGGAGTCCGCTTAATGTTGCATAGACAATATCACATTGACCAAAAGAAACGAAAAAGAGCATATTTACAGCTCCAATGAGTAGTAGTTTTTTCATAGGTTTAATTTATTGGTTCATACAATATAATCAATAAAATCATTCACTCCATTTCCGTCTTTTAATTCACTATTTTTTTATGACTCTCAATCACTCTTAAGTGATATTTAGGACTAGCTTTGCAAAATGAAATTCCCTCAATTCGAACGTAATTTCTGGATTATCTGTTTCGCTCTCTTTTTCTTTATCGTGAGCTTTAATATTATTATTCCAGAGCTGAATGATTACTTAAGTGGATTGTATAAGAACGGCGAATACCTCAAAGGATTAATCATATTTCTATTTTCTCTATCAGCTGCCATTTCACGTCCATTTTCGGGGAAATTATCTGATTATATCGGCCGGAAAAAAGTAATGATAATTGGTGCAATTTTAGGCGTAATTGTTTGCGCATCTTATCCGATTTCAAGCTTAATCGGAGGAATGGCAGGAATGGTCTTCTTCCTTGTGCTACGATTTGCTCATGGTTTTAGTGCTGGTTATTTGCCTACAGGAGCAACAGCAATGGTGACTGATATTCTACCACCAGAAAAGAGGAGTTTGGGAATGGGAATTTGGGGAACTTTTATTTCTGTGGGGTTCGGAGCTGGGCAAATTCTCGCTTCATGGATAACGACTTCAGGAAGTATTAACTTGTTGTTTTTTATCGCTTCGGGCTTAGGTCTTATTACACTTTTCATAGTGATGACGCTGAGAGAAACTTTACCCAAAACTGTTCCTTTCAAAAGTGCTCATTTAAAAATCAGGTTAAAAGATGTCTTTGACCCACCTGTAATGCCTGCTGCAACAGTAATGTTTCTTACAGTAATATCTACCGGAATACTATTTGTCGTAACTCAAGAAATATCAAAATTTTTAGACCTTAACAAGGGCTACTTTTTCGGATATTACGTAATCTCAACTGTTACGGTTCGCCTCTTTGGAAGTAAGGTTTCTGAAACAATCGGGAGACGAAAAACGCTTATTATTGGGTTGTTTTTCATGGTAGCAAGCATGATCATATTGGCCTTTACAAGAGATGTAGGCACCTTTACTTTATCAGCAATTGTGTTTGGACTTTCGACTGGATTGAATAGTCCTACAGTTTTTACTTGGACTGCTGATTTGTCGCACGCTGACAGAAGAGGTGTTGGCGCCGGAACTCTTTTTATTGCCTTGGAACTAGGAATAATGCTGGGGTCTTTCAGTACAATATTCACCTACAAAAACTCTCTGGACTCAATACCTCAAACGGTTGCTATTGGCATTGTTGCGAATTCTCTGGCTATTGTATACTTGTTCTGGCATTTAAAATACCGTGAGTCAAAAACCTAATTCGTCTTCGATTTTAAGGTATTTCCTCAAGCGATTCACAAGGAAGTAAATCGGGATTGTATCAAAAAGAGCGAAGAATAATTTGAACAAATAGCTCGATATAATAAACATCATTAACGCATTTGGAACATTGGCCCCATCGGCAATTGGAAGCGCTCCTGCGTAATAATGAGTGATTAGAATTACTGCAATCGAATCTATTAATTGACTTGTCATTGTGGACAGGTTGTTCCTGAGCCAGAGCTTTTTCCCTTTCGTTTTTTTCTTTAAATAATGAAAAACTTGAACGTCGACAAATTGCGCCGAAAGATAGGCGATCATTGAGGCAAACGTTGCTCCAAAAGTCAATTTTCGAATTTCATAAAAAGCATATCCTGAGGGTGCTTCGGCTCCTTTTTCTCCAACAGAAAGCGGTAAGGTTCCATCGGAAAGCAATTCTGTTGGCGCTTCCAACCAACCTCCGAACCACATTACGATAAGAATCCAGACGTTAAGAACAAAGCCAATCCATACGACCATATTAGCGCGCTTTCGTCCGTAAATTTCAGAGATTAAATCCGTGCATAAAAATGTAATCGGATAAGGCAAAACCCCAACTGCGATTACAAAACGAATATCACTGCTGTCGGAAATCCCGACATAACTTGAAAGGTCTATGAATCGCGAAACGCCAAGAATATTCAGCATAGCCAATGAACCCAAGAAAATCCCTGCCATGAGCAAGAAAATCCATTCCCGCCTTTGTTGAATTGTTTGATCCTCCAATTGATTTCCTCCGAACATTATTCTGTTTTACGCCATAAAGAAACGAAAAAACTAAATGCTAGAATCCATTCTATAAAAATTTGCTATATTCGATTCAAACTTTAACACTGATGTCAAAAATAGCTCATAATCAACTGACAAAGCTCTATTATTCAATAGGCGAAGTCGCTGGTATGCTAGATGTAAACACATCATTGATTCGGTTTTGGGAAAAGGAATTCCCGATCATAAAGCCTAAGAAAAACAAGAAGGGAAATCGATTGTACACTCCGAAGGAGATTGAGAAAATTGATCGGATTTATATTCTCGTTAAAGAAAAAGGATACACCCTCGACGGAGCTCGAAAAGCGTTAAAATCTGGAGTTAAGATAGAATCGCCTGTCGTTCAATCGAGTTCAAACGATCATTCACATGAAAATTTAATCACTCGATTGGAAGTCGTTAAATCGAAGTTGATTGCATTGAAAGATTAAAAACCGAAACTCAATTTAGATTTACCTGCAAGTTCTTAAAGTGTAAAAAGGCTTCAACAAATAATTCTTCGGTAACCGGCTGATCGTATTTACATGTTCCAATTGAATTCAATAGCGAGCATAAAATCTTTCCATTGCGGTTCTTTTTATCATTGGACAGCATGATCACCATTTCGTTAATTTCGTCATTTGAATACAAAGGCATTTCGTAAAACGCTAAAATATTTTTCTGAATTTTATAGTATGCTTTCTCATCCAACAACCCGATTTTTAATGAAATATAAGATTCCATTACCATACCAATTGCGACACAATGGCCATGCGTCATTTTCTTTCCGTTCATGAAGTGACCTTCAATCACATGGCCAATTGTATGTCCAAAATTCAATATTTTACGCAATCCTTTTTCCAAGGGATCTTTTAAAACAATTTCGTTCTTCACTCCTATGCAGGTCAATAGAATTTCCTCTGAAAAATCTTGATCTCCTTTTAATTGAGCAATGAGAATATCAAACAACGTTTCATCGCTGATCAATCCGTGTTTAAGCATTTCTCCGTAACCACTTAGTAATTCTTTGCTGGGCAACGTTGCTAAAAAAGCAACATCAATGTAAACGACTTCCGGATGTGAAAAGATACCAATTTGGTTTTTAAATTCTCCCAAATTAATCCCTGTTTTCCCTCCTATTGAGGCATCTACCATTCCGAGTAATGAAGTTGGAATATTGATATAATCAACTCCGCGTTTGTAGCAAGAGGCAATAAACCCTCCCATATCTGTAATCATTCCACCGCCAAGATTAATGATCAAATCATGCCGCGTTACGCCGTAATCCGTAAGGGCTTCCCAAACGTTATTTACGATTCCCAACTCTTTGTTCATTTCACCAGGCGGAAGCACAATCACCTCAGCCTCTTTAAGTTGTTCAAAGGTTGTTATCAAATATTCGAGACAATTGATGTGCGTATTCTCGTCGACAACAATGACCTTCTTAGACGATTTATACTTCGTTCCAAGGACTTCATTAAAAGAAGATTCTTCAATGCTACCTATTTCTAAACGACTATTATTTGACTCTATATATTTCATTCAATGTTGAACTTAAAACGGTAAAAATAAAGATTTGTTGAGACCACAACAAAAAGCTGTCATTTTATATCGCTTTTTCAAAAATGAAACTATTTTTGTGCCATGATTTCGTTTGACAATACAGAAGTGGCTTTTCGCGGTAAATCCAAAGGGGATTTGGCACGGGCGTATTGGCTATTTAAAGTAGTCTCAATCCCCACTATGGTTCGGTTTGGTAAGTGGGCAACGAACGTGGCATTGCGATTAAAACTTCCGATCAAAGCGATAATTAAGAAAACTATTTTTCGTCAATTCTGTGGTGGAGAATCGATTCAAGAATCGTTGAAAGCTTCTAAAACATTGGCCTCAAGAAATGTAAAAACCATTCTGGATTACAGTATTGAAGGCAAAACGAAGGAAGAAGACTTCGATAAAACAGTCCAAGAAATCATTGGAACGATTCGAGAAGGTGAGAAAAACGAAAATATTCCATTCGCTGTTTTTAAGGTCACTGGAATTTGTCTTCACGACATTCTTGAAAAATCAAACGATGGAATTGAGAATTTATCGACTGAAGAGAAAAAAGATTACGATAAATTAAAAGAACGCGTTTCAAGTATTTGCTCGGAAGCTTATAATAGAAACGTTCCAATTTTTATTGACGCCGAAGAATCGTGGATTCAAAATACAATAGACCGCCTCGCTTATGAGATGAGTGTTAAGTTCAATCAAAAAACAGCAATTGTTTACAACACTGTGCAATTGTACCGTCATGACCGGTTGGCTTTTTTGAAATCGGAAATAGCACGGGCTGAAAAAGAGAATTTCAAACTGGGCGTTAAATTGGTTCGAGGCGCATACATGGAAAAAGAACGCGCTCGTGCTGAAGAAAAGGGATATCCATCACCGATTCAACCGAATAAAGATGCCGCTGACAAGGATTTCAACGCTTCACTTAAAGTGGTTGTTGAACGAATTGATCGTGTTTCCTTTTGCGCTGGAACGCACAACGAGGAAAG
>JBLHVW010000037.1:0-25650 GCA_047628775.1 Salibacteraceae bacterium
CCAATTTTACGAAGAACAAATTCAACAGCTTTTGACGCGCCACCTGTTCCTAATATAATCGCTCGTTCGTGCAGATTGGTTAAAAATGGTTTAATGGATTGATGAAAACCGAAAGCATCTGTATTGTGACCGATCAATTTTCCATCAAGACATTGAATAACATTAACAGCGCCGATTGCTTTGGCTTCAACCGACAAATCGTCTAGGAAAGGAATTATCGCTTGTTTGTATGGGATTGTGACATTGAAACCGTCGAAAGAACCACGAACAAGGTTGAATTCCTCAATGGATTCCAACTCAATATTCTTATAAGATCCGGAAATGTTGTTTTTTTCGAAATGATTCTCAAAGAAAGCCTTTGAAAAAGAATGTCCCAATGACTTTCCGATTAGACCATAGTTCTTCATGATTCCTTTGGAGAAAATCGATCAAGAATGACAATTACTGCCAATCCAAAAACAACGCTAGCGATTGCCAAACCAAGTTGAGCATCACCGATAAAATTATCAGGAAGAACATTCGCCATCATATAATCCTTCTTTCCGTCTGAATGAACAACGATCGGTTCACCGAATGCATTTTTCCATGGCCATACCTTATATAAGGAACCAATCATAAATCCAGTTAATAATGCAATTGTGATCTCCTTGTATCTTGAAAATAAGAACTTAAGAACGCGAGCAAATGACATTAATCCAATAACACAACCAATTGCAAAAAGTCCAATAACCACTATGTCTGTATCCTTTAAAGCTTTCAAAACGACGTGGTACGCTCCAAGCAATACTAAAATAAATGAACCTGAAATCCCGGGGAGAATCATTGCGCAAATTGCAATCGCACCACATAATACGATGTACCAGCTTTCACTTCCTTGAGCAACAGTTTGAATTGTTGAAATATAAAACGCTATTCCTGTTCCAATCAAAAGTGATATAATTACTCCCGGAGTCCATTTTTTAATCGTTTTTCCTATTAGCCAAACACTTGCTATAATCAATCCGAAGAAAAAGCTCCAAAGTAATACTCCATGATTTTCTAACAAATACAAGACGCCTTTGGCCAGAGAAAAGACACTTACAATTATTCCTCCGAAAAGGAAAAGGAAAAACGTTCCATTGATATGTTTCCAGAAAGCCTTGACTCCGTTCTTGAATAAAACCTTAACTGCTCCAAGGTTAATGTTATTTAGACTTTCGATTAGCTCTTCGTAAATCCCAGTGATGAAAGCGATTGTTCCACCTGAAACGCCAGGTACAACATCTGCTGCTCCCATTGCTACTCCTTTAACGGAAAGCATTAAATATTGTAAAATAGACCTTTCCTTCATAATTAATACGCTTCTAGTGAACTGTCAACTGTGTCGATCCAAGCGAGAATTCCACCTGCAACAATCGTGACTTTCTTCATGCCTGCATCGGCTTCTAAAAAATTAGCTACTGCCTCTGCTCTCTTTCCTGAACGGCATAAGACAGCAACTTCAAAATCTGAATTAATTTCATTGACACGGGCTGAAACATCACCCATTGGAATATGTAATCCACCAATTTGGCAAATTTCCAATTCATACGATTCTCTAATATCCAAAAGTACTAGATCACTGTTCGCATTTAATTTCTCGCTTAACTCTAAGGGTGTCATGTAATTCATCTTTGCTCATTTTTATGAGGCAAAGATAGAAAAGAATTGAAACGGATTACTTGAATTTTATCGAGACCATCATTTGAAATTTGGCGACCTTATTACCACTTTCATCTACCGCTAAGACTTCGATCTCTTGATTCACTCTTTCTCCAGATGACAAAGCGCTTTCAACGGTTTTTTTAATGAGATTTCCCTCATTCGAAACAAACGTAACATGGCTTTCAGCGCGCATGAGAAACTCTCCTTTAACACCTTTAAAAGCGAAGGACATCCTTTTTGTCGATTGAGAAGCGTAGTAAAACGCATGCAAACCAGCGGCTAAGTCAGCACCAACAGCAAGAGCTCCAAAGTACATTGATCCAAGATGGTTTTTCGTTCTCCGCTTTAATCGAATTTTAATCTTCGCAGAGTCGTTATTTAATTCTAATAATCTCGGGCGAATAAAACCAACCATTGGAATTTTGAATGTTCCAAGGAGCCAAAGCTTCCGCTTCATTGATTTTAAGGAAACCTCTTTACTCTCCTTTTTCATACTCTTGGATTAGTTGATTAACGATTTCCTTCATCGGACGAATTTCCTTAACATGCTCAATTGACGGCCCAGCGCACCAAACCGTTTTATATGTAGAACTGAACGCTGCTTTCTGAAGACGTTTTGATCCACGAACAAAAGTCAATGCCTTCATCCATTTTTTTAGTTTCTTATTTTTATTTAGAAATCGTTCGAATCCACTTTGTTTCGTTCCAACCTTTTGAACGTAAGGTGTATTAATTACAGTACATGGCGTTCCTGATAATTTCGTCGTCATTACGATATCTTTTTCACCGTAATCGACGCAGGCTTGTTTGTATTCTTCCGAAACTCCTGATTCGTTGCAGGCGATAAAAATAGAACCTATCGATAATCCATCAGCTCCATGTTCGAGCATTTTTTTTGCTTCAAAGCCATTGCCAACACCACCAGCAGAAATAATCGGAATCGTACATTCTGATTTCAACAATGGAATCAAATCCATGAATGAAGTTGATCCAGCATGACCACCTGCTTCCTTATTTACAGCAATGATTGCATCGGCTCCAAGGGCTTCAACCTTCTTCGCGTATTTGACGTCGACGACATCGCAAAAGACTTTAACGCCATTTTGATGTGCCATTTTGATTGTCTCTTCTGGCGAACCGAGTGACGTAATTAAAAAATCAACCTTTTCCTCGCAACAAATCCGAAGCTGTTCCTTATAGTAGAAGTTCGACTTGTTGACAATGATATTGATTCCGAACGGGCCTTTCGTTTCCTTCTTAATCTCTTGAATCGCGGATCGAAGTTCTTCAACTGATCTATAGTTTAGTGCGGGAATAGCTCCAGTTACTCCAGCGTTAATAGCTTCAATGATCATTTCCTTGTTCGATACCAAAAACATAGGTGCAACGATAATCGGGAACTTAATATTGAGCATTTTTGACAACGCGAATTCACTGGGATTCAATTTCATATTGTGAATATATACATTTTACTATGCGCGCACAAATAATAAATTCAATAATGATGTTAGATTTGCATTATGTCAAAAAGCCAAGCATGGATAAGCGCATTTCGCTTAAGAACTTTACCTCTTTCCCTCTCCGGAATCCTTGCAGGATCGGCGGTGGCATATTACAACGATTTCTGGGATCCAATTATCTTTTCGTTGGCAATGATAACAACGGTATTGTTTCAAATCTTATCGAATCTGGCGAATGACCTTGGGGATGGAGTGAAAGGAACCGACAATGACAACCGAGTTGGGCCAGAAAGAGCGGTTCAATCCGGGATTATTTCTCAAAAGGAGATGAAGATCGCTGTTGGAATCAATTCGGTTTTGAGTTTACTTTCGGCGGGAGCATTGATCTATTTTGGAACTAAAAACATGCCTAACGAAATGATTTGGTTCTATTCAGGACTTGCTGTCCTTTGTGTTCTCGCAGCCATAACTTACACCGTTGGTAAAAAAGCGTATGGTTATCATGGAATGGGCGACATTATGGTTTTGATATTTTTCGGTGGCGTTAGTGTACTTGGAGTCTATTCGCTTTTCGCAAAATCCTTTTCAAATGAAAATATATTGTTGGCAATTGGAATCGGTTTGTTAAGCACAGCAGTTTTGAACCTCAACAACATGCGGGATTATGTAAATGACGAGAGCTCTGGAAAGAATACAATCGTTGTGAAAATAGGGCCGAATCAGGCGAAATTTTACCACACCATTTTGATTCTAATCGCATTGTCTTGTTTGGCGCAATTCATCAATTCAATTGGAGAACCAATTCTGTTTTTTGCTTTAGCACCTGCACTCTATTTACTCTTTCACATTCGAAAAGTAATGCAGACAACCGACCCCAAAGACTTCGACCCTGAATTGAAAAAAGTAGCGCTATCAACTTTTGGAATAGCATTGTTGTTGTTTGGAATCATCATTATTTTGGTTGAGAATGCATAAATTGCGCGCCAAATATGAGCACCGTATTTTTCACTTTAAACGACCGAGTGGAACAAGTCGCGGCATCTTAACGGAAAAACACGCATGGTTCATTTCAATTTGGAATCCAGAAAACCCAGAAATAATCGGAACGGGAGAATGCAGCGTTATTCCTGGTTTATCGCCTGATTTCGTTTCATTGGAAAGTAAAGTTGATTATGAAAAAAAGCTAGATGAAGTTTGCAAGGACCTTTCTACGGATTTGACTAACTGGCCATCTATTAAATTTGGAGTTGAAACTGCTTTATTAGATCTTGAAAACGGAGGAATTGGAAATTATTTCAACAACGCTTTTACTTCTGGACAAAAACAGATTCCGATCAATGGATTGGTTTGGATGGGAGATCCCCAATTTATGCAAGATCAAATTGAGGAAAAGATTGAAGCAGGATTCTCGACGATAAAAATGAAAATTGGGGCGATTGACTTCGATTCTGAAATCAAATTACTCGAAGGAATTCGATCCAACTACTCTCCGGAAGAAATAACACTTCGCGTCGATGCCAACGGAGCCTTTACTCCTGAAGATGCGCTTAGTAAATTAGAGCGATTGTCTGAACTTGCGATTCACTCAATAGAACAACCAATTAAAGCAGGACAATGGAACGAAATGGCGGCATTGTGCAGCTCTACTCCACTTCCAATTGCGTTGGACGAAGAACTTATCGGTATTAATAAATCATCGGAGAAAGTAAATTTGATTCAAACAATTCAACCGCAATACATCATTCTAAAACCAAGTCTTCATGGAGGATTGAGTGGAACGCGTGAGTGGATTGAAATTGCAGAATCGAACAATATTCCTTGGTGGATTACTTCTGCCTTGGAGTCTAATATTGGATTGAAAGCCATTTGTCAGTTTACAGCTGAGTTTGATAATAATCTTCCTCAAGGGCTCGGGACTGGCAGTTTGTATGTAGATAATTCAACCAGTCGATTAAAAGTTGAACAAGGCACTATTTTTATATCCTGAGCTCTCGTACAATATTCTCGCTCAAAAGTGGTTTACGTTTGACAATCTCATTTCAAATGAAGGATCTGTCGGAAAATAAAAAAAAAGCAATTGGAATCTTTTTGTTGATCTTACTATTGATAACTTCATTAAACCTACTTGGTGTAATTCTCCAACTAGAAGCTACCCTCGCGGATCCTCCTGACTGGAATTCAACTAACTATATTTTTTATCGTTTGGAGAGACAGGAATACATTAAATTACTCTGCATACAATTATCCATGGTGTTGCCAATTTTAATTTCTGGAATTATGTTTTTTAAGGAAACATGTAAACGAAATTTTATTTTCCTGCTGGCGTCATTCGTGCTTTTCCATGCAGTGCTCCATTACATTGATGAATATTATTTCATTTTCAAGCCATTGGCTTAATCAATTCATCCGTTTCAAGCCGATTCGTTTTCTTGCAACATCGACTTCCATTACTTGAACTTCAACATGTTCGTGCAGAGCGATAAACTGAGATGGATCTTCAACGTAAACATCTGCCAAATTCGATTTATGAATCAGACCATTTTCCTTAATTCCAATGTTGACAAACGCTCCGAAGGCAGTAACGTTCGTCACCAATCCATTCAACAACATTCCGGGCTGAAGATCGTCTATCGATTTTATTCTACTATCGAATTCGAGAACTTTCGCTTTCTTTCTAGGATCGCGCCCCGGTTTTTTAAGTTCAGTTATAATATCCTTAAATGTATACGCGTCCATATCGGGAAATTCATCATTCTTCAATCCATCTAGAATCTCGTTATTTCCAACAAGATCATTGACAGTAACGCCTTTCTTTTTCGCCAGTTGATTTACATATTTGTAACTCTCAGGATGCACAGATGAATCATCCAATCGGTTTTTACCATCACGCACTCTAATGAATCCAGCGGCTTGTTCAAATGCTTTTGCTCCAAGCCGTTTCACTTTTTTAAGTTCATCTCTGGAGTTAATTCGACCGTTCTCATCGCGGTAGGCTATGATATTTTCAGCAATTGAAAGTCCCAGACCTGATACGTAGCTCAATAAATACGATGAAGCCGTATTCACATCAACACCAACGGAATTCACACTTGAAATAACAACATCATCCAATGCATCTTTCAACGATGATTGATTGACTTCGTGCTGGTACTGACCTACTCCAACTGATTTCGGATCAATTTTCACCAACTCCGCCAAAGGATCCATTAATCTTCGACCAATTGAAACCGCGCCACGAACAGTTACGTCATAATCAGGAAATTCCTTTCTGGCGATTGCGCTAGCAGAATAAATGGAAGCTCCATCCTCTCGAACGGCAAACACTTCAAGATCTCTATCAAAATGAACATTCTTAACCAAGTTCTCCGTTTCTCTTCCTGCGGTTCCATCTCCAATTGCAATTGCGTCAATTTTGTATGCTTGAACCAATTGAAATAATTTCGAAGAAGCTTTCGAACTTTCCTTTTGCGGTGGATGCGGGAAAATCGTAGTATTCGTTAACAGGCTTCCTTGTTCATCGATACAAACGACTTTACACCCCGATCTAAAACCAGGATCGATTGCCAAAATTCGTTTCGCACCAAGAGGTGGAGCCAACAACAATTGACGCAAATTTTTCGTGAACACTTGAATCGCCTCTTTATCTGCCTTTTCTTTGGCGACATTCAACACTTCGTTTTCAAGTGAAGGCCGAAGCAATCTTTTGTAAGCGTCTTTACAGGTGTCAGCAACAATATCGCCGCATTCATCATGACCTTTAACAAAAAAACGTTCTAAGATTTGAATCCCTTCTTCCTCATCTGGGCGCGCTTTAATTGAAAGCAATCCTTCTCGATCCGCACGGTAAAGTGCTAAAAACCTATGCGATGCACTCTTATCCAACCGCTCTGAAAAATCAAAATAATCTTTGTATTTCTCAGCTGCGGCTTCTTTTCCTTTTACGAGCTTGGATTGAAGAACCGAACGCTTTTCAAACAATTGTCGAAGTCGTGCACGGAGACTTGTATTCTCGTTCATCCATTCCGCAATGATGTCTTTCGCTCCATCGATTGCATCTTCTATTTCGTAGATTTCTCCTTTCAAAAAACGTTCAGCCATCACTTCTGGACTTCCGCCTCGCTGTGACATGATCATTTTAGCCAAAGGTTCAAGCCCAAGTTTCCGTGCCTTTTCACCTCTCGTTAATCGCTTTTGTTTGTATGGCAAATAGATATCCTCCAATTGAACGGGATGAAAGCAACTTTCAATTTTACTTTTCAACTCCGACGTTAATTTCCCTTGTTCGTCAATAGTTGATAGAATACTCGACTGTCTCGCTCTAAGGTCGTCGTACTTTTTTGCTAAATCTCGAATTGTTGCAATTTCAACCTCATCCAATCCTCCTGTCATTTCCTTACGGTAACGCGCTATAAAAGGAACCGTACTGCCGTCATTAAACAGATTAACAGTATTGAGAACAGACTTTTCTTTGAGTCCAGAATTGTTTTGGATGAATTCATTTTTTTGCATGTTGTAAATATAATTTTGTGCGAAGGATTTAGCAATAAATTAACACGTGGATATTTGACTAATTCATATATTCGACGTTAACTCTAGCCCATATGAAAAAGATAGTATTCGCATTTGTAGTTGTAGGTTCAATTGTAGCCTGTGCCCCCAAACTTGTCACGCCTGTGCCAGTGCCCGAAGAAATAACAGAAGCTCCAGAGCCAGTGCCTGCAATGAACGAAGTAGCATCAGCGGGTAAACTCATTTTTAATAACGATTGTACAAAATGTCATTCGCTTAAAGTGATCGATGATTACACGAAACAACAATGGACTGGGATTTTGACGAAAATGACGAAAATGGCCAAGCTTGATGAAACTCAAAAGAATCAAGTTACGCAATACGTTTTTTGGGAGGTTGAGCATTAGGGATTACTTGGATATTGAAAACTAGATATTAGACGATCTAAATTCTAACATCTAATTACAGCAGTAGTTATTGGAATCAAGGCAGGATTGGATAGTTCACAAATAATTGACTTAAATTCGTACGTAATTTGGCAATTGGAACGAACGGATTCTTCAGATATGATTCCTGTGATCGGGTCGATGCGCCAATCGTAAATCATCTTTTCTATAATGAGTGTATTGGACAATCTAAAAGTTATTGATGCAAGTTCTGTTCTCGCTGGGCCAAGCGTTGCGACGTTTCTCGCTGAATTAGGCGCTGACGTAATTAAAGTTGAACATCCTGTTTATGGCGATGTTACCAGAAGCTGGAAATTACCGTTGGAAGACAAATCAAGTTCTATTTCGGCTTATTTTTCCAGTGTCAATTACAATAAGGAATACATCAAGTTGAATTTGTCTGCTGAAGACGATCATATTGAGTTCATGAAACTTATTGATTCAGCTGACATTCTAATTATGAACTTCAAACGAAGTGATTATGCCAAATTCAAACTAGACGACAGCACTTTACTTTCAAGAAATCCACGCCTCATCATCGGAAAGATAAACGGGTATGGAGAGGAAAGTGATCGCGTTGCCTATGATTTAATTCTTCAAGCCGAATCTGGTTTTATGTCAATGAATGGACAAAAGGAAAGTCCACCAACAAAAATGCCCGTCGCATTTATAGATGTTTTGGCCGCTCATCATTTGAAAGAAGCCGTTTTACTTGCGCTTTATGAAAGAGAAAAAACGAATAAAGGAAAATCTGTTAGTGCATCCTTATATGATGCTGCGATCAGTAGTCTATCGAATCAAGCTTCCAATTATTTAATGTCGGGGAAAATTCCAGAACGCATAGGTAGTTTGCACCCGAACATTGCGCCTTATGGTGAATTGTTTGAGACACAAGACGGAGCAACAATCACCTTTGCAATAGGATCCGATAGACATTTCGAAAAACTTTGTCGTGTTTTGGAATTGGTGGACCTTCCCGCTTCGGAAAAATTCAGTTCCAATCAAATGCGAATTGCGAACCGCGAAGAACTTCAAAAGATCATTGAAGAAAAGACAATTCAGTTGAATTCAGGTTCTTTGTTGTCAGAACTTGAAGTTTTGAATGTCCCTGCGGGCAAGGTTAGAAATCTAAAAGAGGTCTTTGAAGATGAAAAAGCAAAAACTTTAATTTTGGAAGAAGAAATAGAAGGAATTAAAACCAAGCGAATTCGCTCAAAAATATTTAAGTCGAATGGAAATTAGAGCACCAAAGACGGATCAGGAATGGGAGGCATACTATAACCTTCGTTATAAAGTTCTACGCGCTCCTTTGAATCAGCCCTTGGGCAGCGAGCGCAATGATGGCGACTTAACAGGACAACATTTCGCTTTGTTTTCGGAAGGAACAATCACTGCAATCGCTCGATTGGATCAAGCCGAAGAAGGCGTTTCTCAAGTTCGTTTCGTAGCCGTTGATGATACCATTCAAGGCAAAGGCTTCGGACGAATCATTATGGAAGCGACGGAGAAGGCGTCTATTGAACAAGGGAATATTAAAATGATTTTGCAGGCAAGGGATTACGCTGTGGATTTTTATATTCGATTGGGCTATACAAAATTGGAAAAGAGTCATTTGCTTTTTGGCGTTTTGCAGCATTATAAAATGGAGAAGGTGTATTGAAATTCACTTAGCATTCAAAGCTCCAAACCTATCTAAAAAATATTTTAACTAGTGAAAATCAACAAGTAATAGATCCTGTCCATTCCTTGTCCATTGCTTGTTTTTTGTAAATAGATACTCGAGATGTAGATTTAGGTAAAATACTTTACCATGAAAAAACATATCATCTTCTTAATCTTAAGTTTCTTTACTTTCCAAGCCAATTGCCAATTACAATATGCTGGAAATGATTTCTGGTTTGGAATTGGTTATTCTTCAGTAACCTCTCCATATGTTCGCATTTTTAGTGATGTAGCAACTATAGGAACAATAACATCTGGAAGTTGGTCTGAAACGTTTTGTTTCAACGCCAATGAACATTTAGACATTCAAATTCCCTCTACAGTAGTCATGTCCAACTCCAACATGATAGAATCTAAAGGAATCCATATTGTAACAGATAATGATGTAATTGTTCACCTCGAATCCAACGCCGGCGTAGACTCGGACAAAGAAACATTTCTTCCGACTTCGGAGTTATCTTTAGTCCATACTATAAATTTCCCCAAATCAATTGGTTTTTGGGACCCTACTTTTATAACAATCGTGGCAACCGAAAATGCAACATCAATTACAATTAACAATACGGATGATTATGGAACTAGTTCCAACTCCATCACCAGCGGTGCAGGAATGAGTATAACACTCAATCAAGGTGAGGCGATTCGGATCGAATGTGGCCGTGATGTAAGCACTGGACCCGATTCTGGCCTCGATATTAGCGGAACACAAATCATTGCTGACAAGCCTATTTTCGTCGATGGATTTTCCTCTACACGTTTACCAGGTTCGTGGTCTATTAGTTATACGGATGCCATTCGCTATCAATTCATCCCCGATAATAATTATGGCAACGACTACTTTTTGATTCCAGCTCAAGCTTCAAGAGATTACTATTGTAAAATCACCAACCTGGGAACTTCCAATTCTATTTTAATTGATGGTGTTCCATTCCTCACATTGGCTGCATTTGAGACTTTTGATACCATTTTCACGACACCTCATCAAATCACTGGATCACAGGACTTTTCGTGCATGCTTGGTTCTTTAGGACTAGATTATGACATGTCCTTAAGAGGAGACCCTAGTGGATTGCTTTTATTTCCAATATCTGGATACAAAACAGCCTATCACGATTTTAAGACACCTTCTAAAACGTGTGCTGGATGTGCATATAACGATTTGGACAGTGCAACCTACGTCATCATCTCTTCTACTGCAGGAATCGCTGGCATCCAAATCGATGGAATAACAGTAAGCCCAAGTATCTTCACTCCGATTGCATCATCTGGATATTCAATAGCAAGGGTCGGTGATTTAACAGATGGATTTCATTCCTTCACCTCTTCAAGTCCATTCTATGCTTTTAAATGGAATGTGAACATAGCATCAGCAGACGCTTGGCAAACGATGCAAAACTTAGGTACTTTAACGAATACCCCGAATGGAACAGTATATGATTCACTGTGCTCAAATATAGTATTGCCCGTGGAGTTGGTTGCTTTTGGAGGCGAAGTAACAAAGAAAGGTAATTTACTTAAATGGACGACGGTATCAGAATTGAACAACGATTATTTTGAGCTACAGCGCTCTTCTGAAGACGCAATTTTTGAGACGACTGCCATAATAAAAGGAAATGGAACAACAAACACTACTTCCCAGTACACTTACTTAGATGAACACGCGAATGTTCCTTACCATTACTATAGATTAAAACAAGTCGACTATAATGGAAACTCTCAATTATCTGATGAGATCTATCTTGAGGCATTACCATCTGATGATCTGGAAATTTATCCAAATCCAGCAAATGAAGAGGTTGTTATTTCCACAGGAAGAGATTTAAAAAAACCAATTCAGATAGC
Organism: Salibacteraceae bacterium; assembly: GCA_047628775.1. Taxonomy (GTDB): domain Bacteria; phylum Bacteroidota; class Bacteroidia; order Flavobacteriales_D; family Crocinitomicaceae; genus UBA4466. The sequence continues at coordinate 11,663 of JBLHVW010000037.1, forward strand.
AGTTTATAATTCGATAGGTGCATTAGTTCTCATCAAGGAAATTACATCGTACAACCTAAGACATCATTTAAACATTTCGGAATTAAGTTCTGGCTATTATCTCGTAAAAGTTTTAAGCGCTAGCAATCAAGTCACTGGGAAATTTATAAACCGTTAATATGAGATCACTGAAAATTCAATTAACCAATCTGCGATTCGTTTCGTAGGTTGGTTTTTTATTCAAAACAACCTCCACTATCCTTAGAAAATTTGATCAGTTTTAAAATTTAGAATGTGCCCAAGAATCCAACTAAATCTTGCTCTTTAAGAAGAGACATTTTCTTACGGATGCGGTATCTCGATTTATTGACACTTTCAGGCTCGATATTTAAAATACTTGCCACTTCCTTTGAACTCAATTTCAGCCGAAGCATCGCGCAAACTTTAATATCCGTTGAAGATAAATTAGGAAAGTAATGCTCCAATCGTTTTAGGAAACCAGACTCCACTTGTTCAAATCGAATCTTAAAAACATCCCAATCCTTCTCGGCATAATTCATACTGTTGAATACTCCTTGAATTTTTGATCGATAGCCGTTCTCATCAGAATCCATTGATTTTAAAGCCAAATTGATATCCTTCCTAAGCTGCTCAATAGATTCATTTTTTTGTGCAGTTTGAATTGTAAATGAGAGAAGTTCTTTATTCTTAATCTCCATTTCCTGGTTAAGTAATTCAACTATCACTTCTTGCAGTTTTTGATCCGTCTCTTTTTTCTTAATTAGTAATTTCTGCCGAGAATACCGTGCATAGAAAAGTAGAGAGATTACGATCAAGAAAATAACCAGTCCAATAATGTAGTTCTTTTGAATAATCGACTCTTTTTCCAATAACAAAATGGATTTTTCTTTCAGAGCAATTTTCTTTTCCTTTAATTCAGTTTCATAGCGTACTTCTAGCTCTTGAATATGATTACGGCTTTGTTCATTTTGAACACTATCTCGAAGAGTTGAATGGTATTGAAAAATTTCCAAAGCCTTTTCATGATACCCATTTTCGGCTAAAAGCTTTGACAGAATTTTATTGGTCTCAATTTCCGCTGTAATGGAGTTTGAATATTTCGCATATTCTACTGCCTCCTGAGCAAAGCCGAGTGCTTTCACTAGTTGTTCTTGCGTCCAATAAAGATTAGCTAGAACCGTATAAGTTTCACTCATGCCTACAAAATCATCCAATTGCACTTCTAAATCAAGTCCTTCATTTGCCAAAGACAATGCCTTTTCAAAATTATTCCGTTGATATGCCAATCTAGACAAAGTAAGAAGACAACTTTTAACCATACGTAAATCGTCATTGGACCTACTCATTCTAAGAGACTCCGAAAGATATTGATCGGCCAAGTCAAGTTTTCCGTAATCCAAATAAAGAGCTCCAATGTTAGAAGAAACCAAGGCCATACCAAGAGAATCTCCGAGTTTCGTCTTAATTTTTAGTGAACGTATATAATGCTCTAGAGCCTTTTCAAATTCACCCTGATCATCGTAAATAATTCCAATATTCGTCAATGCGACCGAAACAGAAGACTCCAATCCTAATGATTCCTTTATATGAAGTGATTTCAGATAGTATTCCAGCGCTTTATCCTTAAAGCCGCGGTAATTATAGAAGTTTCCAATGTTGTTAAAACTTGATGCAATCCGTGTTGAATCATTAATGGTTTGACTCAATCGCAAAGATTCTTGAAAAGAACTCAAGGCTGTTTCGTGTTTCCCTTCCATTAAGTCCAAAAAACCCAGCATATGCAAAGCAAGAATGGTATTCTTAGTATCCTTTACTTTTTTGGATCGTTGCAAAGCGGATTCAGCATACATCCTGGATTTAGCAGGATCGGATCTTTTAAGCTGATTGGATTCCTTAATTAATTCAGCAATGGAACGAGTGTGGGCTTCAATTTCTTCCGCAATTACAATTGAACTATTAACAACAATAAAAACGAAAAGAAAGAAAACTATTTTGACACATTTAGTGCACTTTGGTTTTAGATAGCTCATAGTAAGTTGCGGAGATTGAAGCTTAATTAGAAGACGAATCACACCATTCAACCGTTGGCTTGTTTGAACAAGTATAAGCCATGAAAGTTGAGAGTTACTAAAAATCCAAATACTTAATGGGTCTTTTATGCTGATGGTAATACCATCTCTTTGAGCGATTATGTATCTTTAAGCAATGAAAAATACTCAAAAAAAAATATTGAGTTTACCCATTGCTATAGCATTGATGCTATTACTTGTAGGAACTTATTTTCGAATTATGCACTGGCCTTATGGACTGGAAATAAATTTAGCTAGTTTGTTCTCAATTTCGATATTGTGCGGAATTCGATACACTGCAAAGTCAAGAAAAACGCATAAGGATACATTGAATTATTAATGGTTGTCACCTATGTTATTATAACATATTTAGCAATTCTAAAATTTACGAATCTATTGTATTTGAATTATGCTTCCTTAATATTTGGAGCTGGCTGGTTCATTTTAGAAATCATTGACATTATAAAGCCTAAGGAAGTAAAGGAAAAATTGAATCCAGTTTTATGGATTGGAATAATTTTAATAATTCTACATGTATTGTTTAAAATCATGCATTGGCCATTCGCTGGTCCAATGTATATACTCGGAATACTTTTGTCTTCCCTTGGCTTTTTGATTGACTACTCTAGAAACAAAGAAAATCAGTAATTAGCAAACAGAAATTTCACCAAAACAAAATAGAACTTGATAAGAGTGGATTAAACAACAAGGAGAAACCATCTGTAATGTTCAGATGGGATCCGCAATACTAATGAAACCATTAACTTTTCATGCTTCCAAAAGAAGTCAAAGGGTAATTCATCTCGAATTTTGTAACAAAGAATTGGAGCCGCCTTTGAAATGAGATGAGAGGTTAGAATTTAATTCATCCAACTTGTCCTTGAGTTTCTTTTAGGCCATCATAAAGTCCTTCGTATTACCCATAAATCGATTTTTTCCTAACGGCAATCATCATGTGAGGACTAAAAGGCAAAAGGTTACTGTCATTTTCCGTAACACTAAGAAGCTTTAACAGTGTCTCTCTCTTTTCATCATTCTTAAGGCTAGCAAAAAAATCTTTATCCAACCACCCCATTCCTTCGACAGCATAGGTATTGAGATAGACCAGTTCTTTATCTGTGAATTCATCTTTTAATTGATCTGGTTTATGATAATATGCCTCAGCTAACAGCCAAGGAAAATCATCTGGTGGATTGTGAATTCCTGTGGTCAACTCTTCAGTGCACATTTCAAAGAATGATTTTTTATGGATTAAGCCATTTAAAAGACCGGCCAAAGTAGAAGCTGTGTAATTGATTGCAAAACCTAAGATAATCCCACCTTTTTTCAATACGCGTTTGGCTTCCATTATCGTTAATTCACGATCTTCCTTTTTTTGGAGATGATAAAGCGGACCGTGCAATATCACTAAATCAGCTGTGTTATTTTGAAAATCCAATTCTCGAGATTCGCCGAAATGAACTGAAAATTTATTCTTTAGTTTGTTGGATCTGTTTTGCGCCATCTCCAAATGTTTAGAAACGGGTTCAACTAAATGAACTTGATGCCCTTTTTTCGCAAGCCATTCTGAATACTTTCCAGTTCCTCCTCCGACATCTATTATTGTGGAACCTGGCGATGAAATGTACTTTTCGATAAGCGACTTCACTCTTTCGAATTCAAAAACTCCCATCCCCTTGTTTAGCCTGTTCTCCTCCGATGCTTGATCGTAGAACAGTTCTATATCTCTACTTATTATCTGTTTATTTTTCACTTTTTAATATTGTATTGGCACCACATCCGAGGTATTAAACCTAAAACGGTGTAATAGATCAATCAATTTAATAAATTGATTGCTCATTGTTTAAACTTTGATGAAATTAATGTGTACAATTATCTGGACATGAAAAAGAAGTTCTTAATGCGCAATTCGCTCCCTTAATAGAGCAGGCCTTTTAGAAAGGCTCAGATAATATTTTAAATATTGTTTAACAGACTTCAAAGTCTAAGTTTTCTGAATCAATCACTTACAAGCATTACAATTTTTATTGATTCTTGGGTGAAACTTAATCTTGTTGTTCACTTCCCGTTCCCGATATCAAGCGCTATGTGATTTTCGATTCTTCCTTACCTGAACCTCAACACGTTTTGTTAACAGTTTAAAAAGTAACTCCGCATCTTTCTGTTCGAGCTTTCTTCCCATTTTCACAATTTTACCCGAGTATTCAAATTCTATGCGTTCGCCTCCAATCACCCAAGGTGATTTTTCCCAAGCTGCTTGAAACGATTTTTCTTCAGTCTTGTGCATGGTCATTTTATTGATATTCTCGAGCAGGAAGGATTTTGACTTGCCGTACTTACGGATGGATTTTTTGTATTTCAGGTTCACTTCATCAACCTGGATGAGTTCTTTCCCCCACATTAACCAGAACCATGATTTCATTACTTTGAATGCAAAGTAGACCCAGAAACCAAGGAATATAATAATGATGATTGATTCTTGTTCCGTCAATTTAGAGTTCAAGGATACCCAAATAACAATTACACCAAGTGTTAACCACATAGATGTCCACGCTCCCATCAGTGGCTTCAACCAACCGATGTCTTTGGGGTGAATGACTATTGTTGTCTTCGATTTATCATCTACGAAGGAAATTCTATTACCGATCCATTTCATGGCTACAAATGTATCTAATTTTTGGTTATTGGTAAAAAGAAACGGGCGATTCTCATTTAAGAAAATCGCCCGTTTATAAAGAAGTCAATTATTAATTACTCAACAATTAATCTTTGTGTCATTTCAATATTGTTAACTGTCACTTTAACCAAGTAAACTCCAGTCTCTAAAGACAAAGTATTAATTGGAAGTTTAGAACCAGCATTAACAACACCGTAGTTTTTAGAAGCAACTTCTTTCCCAGCCATATCAATCAATGAGATTTGAACTTCTGAATTGCTATCGAAATCAGCTTCGATGAACGCAACAGTGTTTGTTGGGTTAGGGTACATTCTAAATGTAGATTTAGTATCTAAATCATCAATTCCAGTGTTACTAAAGATTGTTGATTTACCAGCATTGTCAATTCCTCCGTTTGGATCAATTAACATACCAATAACGTGCATGTTGTTCTCATTCCATTCATTCGGCAATACGAAAGTAAATGTTGCAGAATGCGTTTCACCAATGTTAACCGTTGCAGGAAAACTGTTTGGGTCACCATCCCAATCTGGCTCAATGTCTCTAGCTACGTGATCGTATACCATTTGAGAAGCAGGAACTGGAGAAGGCAATAACTCGTATCCACCCATTTCACCATTTGATCCACCAGCGTAAGCATTTGCTTGATCGTATCCATCAGCACTTGATCCCGTAACTCCGTCTTCAGTCAATACACATGCTAATCTCCAATTGTCATCTGCAGCCATATCGAATGTAGCAGAAACTGTTACTTGTAATTCTCTAGTTCCAGCGTTCCAAACAGAAGCGTTTGAAATCATTGCAGCAGGAGCAGTAGCCAGACGCGTGTAGAAATCACCATCCATTGCAGATGGATCAACTTCAGGACCTCTATCCACTAATGAACTTGGGTAACCACCGATGAAGTTTCCAATTGCAGCATCATAATCAGTTACAACCATTGGATCACCATTGTGAACAGCAATACCTGCCCAAAATTCACCGAAATCGTTTTCATATCTATCCATGAATACAGTTCCTCTTACGCACCAAGGACACCAAGTTCCTGTAGCCTCTTCACCAACAACAACTTTTCCTGGTGCTGGAGTAACGTTATTTGCAACTAAACATGCGTCATCATCTGTAGCATCTCCGTCAATTCCTCCATTTACATTTGAAACTGTCGCAGTCGCATTGTGAATACCTGGCAAAATTTGTAATGGAGTTGCATAAACAACTTCATACGTTTGACCAGCAGTCAAGTTAATACCAGTTACTGATTCAGTATAATTACCTCCATAAATATCAATTGCAACATCAAATGAAGTAATTGGATCCGTTCCTCCATTTACTACAGTAACAGTAGGATATTTATAAGTTCCAGCGATTCTTCCTCCAAGGTTAAATCCTGCAACAGATGCATTCAATTGTGAAGGCGCGTATGCAGCGTAATCGAAAGAAACGTTATCAACGTAGAACTCACTCGTTTCTAGAGGGAATAAATCCACAGTAGCTAATTGGTTAATTGAATTCGCCCAAACACCGAAACATACTCCATCGATAAATCCTTGCCATCTTCCAGTTGAAAGATTCGCTTCAATTCTCAATGTGAACCACGTGTCGTCAGTATAAGAACCAACAGCCAAACTACTTGATACACCATCGTCAATAGTTACCGTTCCATTTGCCATGTTACAGTTCATTGCCCAAAGTGTACCCGGAATTGTGTTTGCTTGAAAGTTAAAATAAGCCGTTTTACCAGCCACCACGTAAAATGCAGACTCATAAGTCACAATACCATCGGTATATTCTTGACCGAAATCCAAAAGAACATCTTGAGGTCCCCCTCCTGCTTGTCCTAAAAAATAGACTGAATTAGTACCGCTTAATGCTTGTGCATCATTTGCTTGTGCATCTTCCGCACCACCTAAAGCACCACTCCATGTAGTCCATTCAGTTGCGCTTGGCCCGATGTAGTCTCCTACATTTAGAGCATCGAAATCATCTGAGAATAACTGAGCACTAACGGCCGTCGTTAAAAGTACAGATGATAATAATAGTGTAATCTTTTTCATAAGTAACATAAGTTTTAGTAGAACTGCTAAGATAGCTCTAATTAACACTTATGCCCTTTAATATTCAAGATTAATTGATGTACTCTTGAATTCTTATTTGATGTATCTGAAGTCCTGATTGTTCTTAATCGTTTTCAAAGAATGATAAATTAAGCGAATTGCATTTTCAACATCTTCTTTACGGCACATCTCAACCGTTGTGTGCATATAACGCAATGGCAATGAAATCAAAGCACTTGGTACTCCTTCATTTGAATAAGCAAAAGCATCTGTATCTGTTCCAGTTGCTCGCGATGCCGCCGCTCTTTGGAATGGAATTTTATTGTCATCAGCTGCTTTAATAATTTGTTTCAATAAATTATTTTGAACCGCTGGACCGTAAGTCAATACTGGGCCGTCGCCTGATTTAAGATCACCTTGAACGATTTTGTCAATCATGGGTGTGTTGGTATCGTGACAAACATCGGTTACGATTGCAACATCTGGCTTGATTTTCTGAGCGATCATTTGCGCTCCTCTCAATCCAACTTCTTCTTGAACTGCGTTCACGATGTACAATCCGAATGGAAGTTTCGTTTTCTCTTCTTTAAGCAATCGAGCAACCTCAGCAATCATAAATCCGCCCATGCGGTTGTCAAGTGCACGTCCGCAATACCTGTTCTTGTTTAAAATGATGAATTCATCTTCAAACGTAACCACACATCCAACATGAACGCCCATTGCTTCTACCTCATCTTTTGAAGAACATCCTGCATCCAAACAAATATTCTTCATACTCGGCGCAGCATCTTTCTCGTGTCTTGTATGAATTGCAGGCCAACCAAAAACAGCTTTAACCATTCCTTTATCTGTATGAATATTTACGCGTTTAGAAGGTGCAATCATGTGATCTGAACCACCATTTCTTCTTAAATAAATGAATCCATCTTTTGTAATGTAATTCACAAACCAAGAGATTTCATCAGCGTGTGCTTCAATTACAACTTTGTACTTTGCCTTCGGATTAATAACTCCTACAACGGTTCCATAATTGTCAGTGAAGTATTCATCGATGTATGGTTTAACATAATCCAACCAAATTTTTTGTCCTTCTAATTCAAAACCAGTTGGCGACGTATTGTTTAAATACTTTTCAAGAAATTTTTGTGATTTGGCGTTGATGATCTTCTTCATGACGGTTTGTTATAATTATGTTACAAAGCAACATATTATTTTCCGAATAAAAAATCTAATGTGATGAATGGAGCTATCGAAGCAATGTTATATTGCCTTTTACAATGGCTTCATCTCCTCCAACGCATGTAACGTCGAGGTAGTAATCGTAAACATCTGGATCAAGTGCCTTTCCTCTGAAGGTACCGTCCCAACCATCTGTTCTGTCAAAGGATTCGAAAACCATTTCTCCCCATCTGTCATAGATTCGGAAAACCATCTCTTCAACCAATGCCCCTCGAACGTATAGAATTTCATTTTCACCATCACCATTTGGAGAGAATGCATTTGGAATGTATAAGTAGGGATCTCCACAAATAAATTGAAATGTTGTAATCAAAACAGTATCCGTCTTGGCACAAATTCCATCGGTAACAGTTAAAGTATAAATAGTTGTTTGATCAACAACAGCGTCTGTAATTTGACCGTTGACATTAATAACTCCTTGTCCTGGAGACCAGATGTAACTTAATCCAGAAGGCTCACCAATTAATTGAACAGTTGAACCTTCGGCGACAAGTGTTTCAGATGCAGTGGCAATAACAGAAGCCGTTGGAATATTTCCGACGTAAATTTGAATCGAATCATTTACGATACAACCTGTATTGGACGTTGCTGTTATATAAATGTATTGGCTGGTAGTTGGATTGACCGTAACACTATTTGTAATAGATGGAGCTAAAATAACGGAATCCGGTGTCCAAACATAATTGAATGAAATCGTTAGGTTCATATTCGTTGCTGTGATGGTCGTTTGTTCACCCGCACAAATAGAATCATTGGCAGTTAATACCAGCGCAGAGCCAATAAAGTCGACGACGACACTATCAATTCCGGAACAGCCAGAATTGCTGGCATTAATATAATAGGTCATCGGACCAGATGGCGTGTGGGTCCAAATGGAATCGGTTATATCCGTATTCAACGTATCCGTAAAGTTGATGTTACTCGACCAAATAAATGAAGTAGCCGCATCATTCGTATACGCAATGAAGTCAATTGGAGTTGTGATGCATAATTCTTGATCTGGAATTGTAGATAAGCTTAAAGAGTCGGTAACAGTAATTGTTATTTCAGCAGTGTCGGTTAATAAGCAAATGCTATCTGTTACGTATAAGTAGACAGTATAGACACCAATAGTATCAAAAGTAATAATAGGTTCAAAAATTACGGATGAAGTATCACCATTACCAAAATCCCAGAGGTAAGAATCCGAATCGGTTGAATTGTTTTCAAACTCAACAACGAAGGGCAGACATCCAAAATTATCATCAATGGCAAAATCAGCAACCGGAATCAATTCGAAATCAAATTTAAAAATCAAGTTATTGCAATTCCCCGCATCGTTGGTTGATGACCAAGCTCCAGGTGTTGTTGAGAAATCGCTAAATCCTCCACATCCCCCACACACCGATTGATAAACCACCCCTTCAGAGTCAAACCGAGAAGTCCCACCATCAACGTGTTCTCCTGCCTGTCCACCTCCAATATAAGTACCATACAAGGTGTCGGCGAAATCCCGCTCAATAACCAACAGATAGAAGTCAGGTGTTGCAGTAGTAGATTGAAGTGCGTCTGTTGTGATAGGCATATTTATGGCAGGAACACTTCCCCCAAGAGCTTTACCCCAACCGGAGATATAAATATTACCACATATGTCGACCAAAAAAGCTGAGGGCGAAATATCCATAGCGTTATTTCCACTTCCAAATACTGTTGAGTTTAGCGCAACATTCAAGGTAGGGTCCAATCGGATTACGAATTGACTACTGCCAGGATTCACAAAAGGAGAGTTAATTATTGGGAATGATCCATTTTGAGATTGTCCAACCAAATAAACTTGATCGATCCTATCAATTTCCACGAAGAAGGCTTGATCGTAATTCGCCGTTCCAATATAACTACCACCAATTATGGAACTAGCATCTCCAGGCATTTTCACGACATATCCATCTGTTTTTCCACCGTTATAGGAATTCTGCCAACCGGTCATTCCACTTAAATCATTTGATGCAGTTCCACCAGCAAAAATAACATTGTCAGAGCCATCAACTTTAACCGAGTAGCAAGCGTCATTATTTGAACCACCATAATAAGTTGACCAAATCAATGTGCTTAAATTCGTCGTCAACTTAAAGACAACTCCATCCTGACGTCCAGCGTTAGCAGATTGAATGGCATTTAGAACAGGGAAATCTGTTGATCTAGTACTTGAGGCGACAATGACGTTGTTATTTGCATCGAGCATTATCTCTCCTCTAAATGGATCGCCATAATTTGTTGTCAAAGAATCAACAAGTCCAGGGTTTGCATTATAATTTAGACCATCATTATTTGTTCCACCCATATATGTAGAACCCAGTAAATTAAGTCCATTTGAACTCAACTTACTAACAAAAATGTCTGTTCCATTTGTATAATGATGGACTCCATTACTTGTAAAGTTAACATTGGCAATTCCTCCTCCATGAATATTTTGATAGGCATTCTGTATAGGGAAATCGGAGCTTGATGTTGAACCGTACAAATAGACATTATTCGACGAATCACAGATTAAACTATGAACCGTTTCTGTTCCTTGCGTATCATCCCCTCCACCTAAGAAGCACGTCCAGAGCATTTGAACTCCATCAGGTGAATACTTCGAAATGAAAACGTCCGTTACTCCGTATGTTCCTGCAGGATCATTCGCCACAGGCATTACATTCGTAATTGTCGTCGTAGTATTCCATGCCGGCGCTGGGGTCGGGTATGAATTCCCAAACACAATACCACCCGAGTAAGCCGTACCGTCATAACCATACGTTGCCGTCATCCCAAAGTTATCTGAAGGCGAACCACTATACGTTGCAAAAACAAGAACTGGATCGATTATTAGAATTGCATTTGGGTTATACTCTCCTAACTCAAAGCTCAATTTACTTTCTACCAGTTTAAACGTACATTCAACCTCTCTGATATTACCATTTACAATTTGATATACAAATGGTTTTTGTTCTATGATTTCTCCTAGATCAGACTTCACAACTAAATCTCCCTTTTTATTCAATTTGATTTCATGATGGCCATTGTATTCCATTTGAATCAATTTCGGATCTATACCAGGCTGAACGTGAAATTCGTATTTCAATTCAAGCTCATTTTCAATGAGTTTCATATCAATTCCGTCGTAAAAATTGTGCAAAACTGCTTCGCCATATCCATGAACATTGGTCGCCCATTTTGATTTGTCGTTGCCCTTAAAATAATTGTAATATTCCTTAGATGGTAGCGATGATTCAATTTCTGTAACATCATTGGCTCCCCAAAAAAGTAATTCTATATAACGCTCTTTCGCCAAAGCTGAAGTCTTTTTGTGATCTGGCTTACCATGGTTCGTTGAAACGTCAGAATAATCTTGTAGTTGGAATAAAAAACGGCCTTGTTCAACCCAGAGATTCCCGCCATTAAATTTTGATTTAAACAAAACATTATCTCCCCATTGACCTTTATTCTCAATAAACGCATGATGAATAGAATGATCATGTTCAACGTGTTGAGACCAAGACATTCCTGTCATAAAAAGCACTGCAAATAGTAATAGAATTCTAATTCTCATGGTAATAGAGTTACCCTAAATTAAGGATTTATAGATAAGACACCAAAATTGGACGAGAAGTTTGCTGAAACCCTTACTTTTGAAATAATAATTGATCTATGGAAAATCGAATCACCCAACTTTTTAAGGTAAAATACCCACTAATTCAAGCAGGAATGATCTGGTGTTCAGGATGGAAACTGGCAGCTGCCGTTTCAAACTCTGGAGGACTTGGCATCATTGGGTCTGGATCAATGTATCCTGACGTTTTAGAGGAGCACATCGAGAAATGTAAAGCGGCTACAAATAAGCCCTTTGCGGTAAATCTTCCGATGCTCTACCCTGATATTGACAAGCACATTGAAACGATAATTAAATATAAAGTTCCAATTGTATTTACTTCCGCTGGAAACCCAAAAACGTGGACGAAGCATTTGAAGGATCATGGAATTACAGTTGTGCATGTAGTCTCAAGTTTGAAGTTTGCAAAAAAAGCGGAAGATGCCGGCGTTGATGCAGTTGTTGCAGAGGGTTTTGAAGCAGGTGGACACAACGGACGCGATGAGACGACAACGTTTTGTTTAATTCCTTTGGTGGCTTCTGAAATTACGATTCCTTTAATTGCTGCCGGTGGAATTGGAACAGGCAGAGGAATGCTCGCTGCGATGAATTTGGGAGCAGATGCGGTTCAGATTGGAAGTCGGTTTGTAGCATCGAATGAATCCAGTGCTCATACGAATTTTAAGAATGTCGTTATTGGTGCCAAAGAAGGTGACACGCAACTGACATTGAAAGAAATCACGCCAGTTCGTCTGGTCAAAAATGAGTTTTATGGTCAACTCCATACGGCGTACGAGAATGGCGCGACAATTGATGAGTTGAAATCACTGTTGGGAAGAGGTCGAGCAAAAAAAGGAATGTTCGAAGGCGATTTAGTGGAAGGTGAACTTGAGATCGGTCAAATATCAGGATTGATTAATGAAGTGAAACCCGCCGGCGACATTGTTGGTGAAATCCTTGCCGAGTACCGCCAAGCCCTGTCCGAACAACAAAACGAAAAATTTAATTTCTAAATGATAAAATTTGAACGATTCCAATTGGAGAATGGACTTAGAGTTCTTTTCCATAAGGATGAAACGACGCCAATGGCGGTAGTAAATACCCTTTATGATGTCGGCGCAAGAGATGAATCTGAAGATAAAACTGGATTCGCTCACTTATTCGAACACTTGATGTTTGGAGGTTCTGTAAATATTCCCGAATTCGATACCCCTTTACAAATGGCAGGTGGAGAAAACAATGCGTTTACTTCAAACGACATCACCAACTATTACAATGTCCTTCCTGTAAACAATATTGAAACCGCACTGTGGTTAGAAAGTGATCGAATGCTTTCATTGGCCTTTACCCCTAAAAGTCTAGAAATTCAACGAAGTGTTGTGATCGAAGAATTCAAGCAGCGCTATTTGAATCAACCTTATGGAGATGTTTGGTTGCAGTTGAGACCACTTGCCTATAAAGAGCACCCGTACAAATGGGCAACAATTGGAAAGGAGCTTGAGCCCATAGAAAATGCTACAATGGAAGATGTTAAAGCATTTTTTAAGAAGCATTATAACCCCTCAAATGCAATCTTATGTGTCGCAGGAAATCTTGAACTTGAAAACGTTAAAGAACTCGTTGAAAAATGGTACGGTTCTATTCCAGCTGGAACGAAATACGAAAGAAATTTACCGAAAGAGCCTGTTCAAACAGAATTGCGCGAGCTAACGATTGAACGAAATGTTCCGAGCAACGCATTTTATTATGCATTCAAAATGCCGGATCGTTTGCACCCTGACTTTTTTACGATTGACCTTTTATCTGATGCTTTGGGAAGAGACAAATCCGCTCGACTTTATGTAACATTGAAGAAAGAGCAACAATTAGTAGCCGATATTAGCGCTTACATTATGGGATCGCTTGATGAAGGATTGTTAGTGATTTCTGGTAAACTAAACGAAGGAATAACATCCGAACAATTTGATAGCGCACTGTGGGCGTTAATGGACGACTTAACTTCGACCAAATTATCGGATTCAGAATTGGATAGAATCATGATAAAGTTTAGAACTGCCAAAGAATTTCAAGATCAAGGATTATTGAATAGAGCGATGAATCTTTGTAGTTATGAATTGCTCGGAGATCCAGACGGAGTCAATTCTGAAAGCGAGAAATACCATCAGATTACTACGGATGATATTCTCAGATGTGCAAAGAACACCTTGACGAAATCCAACTGTTCAATACTAAACGTTAAAGCTGATAAAAATGCTAAATAGAACAAAAGAACCCGCTTTAAAAGAAATTGATCACATTGATTTTGTAGCCCCGAAAAAGTATGTAGTTTCAGGTCGCAC
>JBLHVW010000038.1:0-25417 GCA_047628775.1 Salibacteraceae bacterium
GGGAAAACCTTACAATTTCTATATTTCTAGACAACGTCAATCTGTCAGTAGACAATCAGTTCTTTTTAACCCGTCTGGTGTCTGTTTCACTGATCGATTTTTTGGCAAATTTTAACATTCCTGCAGCTATAAAATGGCCAAATGACCTCTTTGTAAATGATAAAAAAATCGCTGGGATCTTAATTGAGAATAATGTGAGCGGTTCTTTCATTCAAAAATCAATTATTGGGATCGGTCTAAATGTCAATCAAAGTGATTTTGGAAACCTTGAGGCAACGAGTTTGTTTTTGAAAACAGGAATTCACCGTTCGATAGATGATGTTCTTTTCTCTTTTATTAAATCATTCAATAATAGAATTGCCGAGGGAATGACGAATTCAAAATTAGAAGCTGATTATTTGAAGTACCTTCATTTGCTGAACGTGAAAAGCAGGTTTGAAGATAAGGACGGTACGTTTGAAGGAACTATTTTAGGTGTAGCAGCAAACGGTCAACTCCGCGTTGAGAAATCAATGGGCGAATTACTTTATTCACTTAAAGAGATTCGGTTTATTCGCTGAATTGCTTTTGAAGCCGATCAGACATGTAATTGAACAAGTTCGTCAATGGTCGTTCAACCATCATTTTTAGAAACGCATTCACTTCACCATCAAATTGGATAAACCCTTCTGAAGTATCTCCAACTTTTTCAATTTTAATCGTCAGTCTAAATGGAAATGGCGATTTCTCACCTGATATCATGAATAGAATGTTGTCTCCGCTTAAACCATCCTGGACAAGTGAAATTATTACACCACCTTGAACTTTAAATGAACACATTTCATCTGTTGACTTGAAATCTGAAATTTTGTCCTTCGGCAAAAGGTGAATAATGTTATTCGAGTCTCCTAGAAACGCGAAAATTTCAGCTTGACTTGCGTTAACGGTAACTGTATTTCCTTTAATTGTCATTGCTTATTGTTTCCATTTTTTAGGATTGGCTCTCCAATCTTTCAATGATTCTAAATCGTCCTTAGAAATTAAATTGCTATCCAAAGCCATCGTTATCATCGTGTCGTAATCAGACAATGTTACGTAAGGACATTCCGAATTCGCGAAGTTCGCATGTGCTACATCGAATCCATACGTGAAAATTGCAATAAGTCCTTTCACTTCAAGGCCACCATCTCTTAATGCATCAACTGCTTTTAAGCTACTTCCTCCAGTCGAAATAAGATCTTCGATAACAACAACTTTTTGCCCCTTTTCGTAGAAACCTTCAATTTGATTCCCTAGTCCATGCTCTTTGGCAGAACTGCGAACATAAATGAAAGGAAGATTCAATTCTTGAGCCACAAGAGCACCTAAG
This sequence comes from Salibacteraceae bacterium, assembly GCA_047628775.1. GTDB lineage: Bacteria > Bacteroidota > Bacteroidia > Flavobacteriales_D > Crocinitomicaceae > UBA4466. The sequence continues at coordinate 1,349 of JBLHVW010000038.1, forward strand.
GCAATTCCACCTGTTGCTACACCAGCAATAACATCTGGTTTACCATAATGATCTAAGATACTCTGAGCATAAGCTTGTCGAATATACGTTCTGATCGTTGGGTAAGATAATGTGACCCTGTTGTCACAGTAAATCGGCGATTTAATTCCGGATGCCCATGTAAATGGTTCATTAGGACTTAATTTAATGGCTTTGATTTGAAGCAAAAATTCTGCTACTTTTATTGCTTGGTCTTCATTTAAAATCATGGGCGCAAATGTACAAAGTTTTTATAGACAATAAGCTTATAGTTTTCATTCATACAAACGATTTATCAACAGTGAATTTACAATTGAAATCAAAGGAGGTTGAACGTGTAAAGGACTTAAAGGATTTGCTTGAATGTTCAGAAATTAACAATCCGTTGTATTTGACAAGTAAAAAACCGTTTGAAGAATTTAATCGATTGTTCAAGGATTACAAATATATTGAAGCAGCGGGAGGAATCGTTCAGCGAAAGAAATCTTTCCTCGTTATCAAGCGCAAAGGCTTGTGGGATATTCCTAAAGGAAAAATTGAAAAAGGGGAGTTGCCAGAAGCAGCTTGTATCAGAGAAATAGCGGAAGAGTGCGGAATAGACGGGCATCAAATTACAAAGCCGTTAGTGAATACTTACCATGTTATGAATTGGAAAGGACAGAAAGCGCTCAAGAAAACATTTTGGTTCATGTTAAGATACAATGGTTCGAAAGAGGTAACGCCAGCATTGGAAGAGGAGATTTCAGAAGTTGTTTGGATGAAGGAAGATGAGCTGCTCGGAATTCGGAGCAATACGTTTGGCTCAATCAATGAGGTTTTGGATGCTTTTATGGATTGTTAGAATTTAAAACGCTTTGCTGGTAGATCGTTCCTTACTCTTAGATATTAGAATTTAGACGTTCAAGATTCTAACAATCTAATATCTAACATCAAAAAGCCTAAATGCGACCCAAAAAGGAGCTTGAGACTGATCCAATATCCAAAAGCGTAGCGATCCAGTATCCAGTATCCACTATCCAACCTAACCCTTAAACAATACCTGACTGCTCGCTTGCGCTGTTGGCATTATCACAATATCGTTCAAATTCACATGGGCAGGGCGCGTTGCTGCGAAATAGGCAGTTTCTGCGATGTCAATTGCTTGAAGAGGATCAAATCCATCGTAAACGGAGTCGGCTACAGATTGGTCACCTTTAAAACGAACAACCGAAAATTCCGTCTCAGCTGCTCCTGGCGCAATGTTTGTTACTTTAATATGATGTGAAACTAAGTCTATACGCATTGCTTTTGACAAAGCGTCAACAGCGTGTTTAGAGGCACAGTAAACGTTTCCGCCGGGGTAAACTTCTTTCCCTGCAATACTCGCGATGTTAATAATGTGACCGCCTTTATTCGCTTTTAGAAATGGAATGACAGCATTTGATACGTACAGTAATCCCTTCACGTTCGTGTCGATCATTCGGTTCCAATCATCGATGATCCCATTGTCAATCGGTCCTTTGCCAACAGCCAATCCAGCATTGTTGATCAAGATTCCAATTCCATCTTTTATTTTTTGAGGCAATTCAGAAACAACACGCGCGACTTCTTCTTGATTTCGAACGTCAAAATTCAATATATGAACATCAACGCCGTGTTCAGATTTAATTTCACTCGCTAATTTTTCCAAACGTTCTTTCCTTCTTCCAGTGATGACTAAGTTCCAACCATTTTCAGCAAAAAGGCGTGAACATGCTTCACCAAAACCTGCCGTAGCCCCTGTTATAAATATGTATTTGTTCATGCTTTCGATTTGCTTTTATATTGAGGGGTAATAATTAAGAGACCAATGATTACAATAGCAATAGTTATTGGAAGTCTATACCTTACAATTGCACCTAAAACAGGTGTTGTCAGGCCAATAATAGACGACAATGAAAAGATGAAAAGGAGTAGCGAGACGATTGTCAGTTTAACTTCTGCGGAAATATTTCGCCGTTTAAAGATGGCATAAACGATGAAAAGAAGAATCAACCAGACCTCAAATATTGCAGCATATTTTAACCAACTTCCCGGATCTGTGAAGTAAGGTCGAAAGAGGCAGTTTCGAATCGCGCCTGGAATATTCATCAATAATTGACTGAATGAATCGTCAATCTGTTCGATTTCAATATACCCTTGCGATTGGTCCCTTTTGAAGTAAATGGGCCACTCGGTTCCATCTTTTGGAACCAATACAGGAATAGGAGATTCAAATCCACCGTGATCAATAATTGTCGCTCTTAGCGGTTTTTTTAATCGGACTTTATTGTTTTCAATACTTAGATCTGGAAATTGACTCGGTTCGAAATAATAGAAGCCATCACCATGCCAAGCGAAGATTCCACCCTTTCCAATATTCTTGAAATCTTGTTGTTTTCGTGTAATCAAATGAACCATCTGCTCTCGCTCTTTAGAGAAAATTAGAACTGCGGTTGAAGTAATAAAAACAAGCAAAAGAAGCGACCCAACGATTTTAAATTTTGGAAGGAGCTTATAAAACCCTATAAAAATAAAGGCAGGGATAAAAGCGAAAATTACATAAGGCTTAAATGCTAAAAGAACAATTACGCCTAGAAAGACCCAAAAGCTTCGGTTTAGTCGACTCATATTGGCCAAAAGGCCTCGTGCGAGAATACCGATACCTAAAAACATTAAAGGTTCTTTCAGAAGTCCCGATGTCCAAAAAAGAACACTCGGAATAAGAATTAAAATCCAGAGTATTAAATTTTTATTTAAGTCTGTTTTTGAGGCAATTCCAATTATTAGATGCCTTGTTCCAACAATCGAAATTAGACACATAAAAAGAATGTGAATAACAGGGTGTCCATAGCTTACAAAGTGGAATAGGCTGTGTACACGAAGAATGTTCTTGTTATCGTTGATTAAAGCTTGGGCACCTGCGTCCCAGTGATGTGTTTCTAATAAGTACTGATGCTGTAAATCAGTGTTGTCTCCAATTCCAGTTAAGAACTTTAAATAGTCTATTGGCGATTCTGAGAAGACGTTATTTAGGATTCTACTCTCTTCCATGAAGGCACCCGCATCGGCACTTAGCGTTCCATCTCCATAGAATTTTGTGTAGATAAAAAGGAAGTATAAACCAATGAGCGTCTTTAGCGCGAATGCGATTGATAAGCTCCATTTATTTAGACCGTCTATCTGCATTACTCGGGAGTAGCGCGTAAATAAGAAGATCGCAATAAAGATTAAAATGGAATAAATTATCACCCTTTTTTTGGCGTAAAAATAAACAATATTAAGTGGATTGTGTCACATTGTCTAAATTCTGCGACAGTTTGGCAGAGATTGAGCAGTGGCATAGAGATTGACTAGTGATGAGTATAAAAAATAACAAAAATGAAAACAGGTCAGATTAATGTACAGACGGAAAATATATTTCCAATCATTAAAAAATTCTTGTATTCGGACCACGAAATTTTCTTAAGAGAATTGGTGTCGAATGCAGTTGATGCTTCACAAAAATTAAAGTTTTTATCATCGAACGGCGAATTCAAAGGCGAATTGGGTGAGTTGAAAGTTGAAGTAATACTTGATAAGAAGGAAGGAACATTGACGATTCGAGACAATGGAATCGGAATGACTGAAGATGAGATTGATAAATACATCAATCAAATCGCTTTTTCTGGAGCTGAAGAATTCGTTAAGCAATACGAAGGAAAAGAAGGTGCTGAGCAAATCATTGGACATTTTGGTCTAGGGTTTTATTCTGCATTTATGGTAGCTGAAAAAGTTCAGATCAAAACATTATCGCGTCACGAAGGTTCAAAAGCTGTACAGTGGGAGAGTAATGGAGATCCAGAATATACAATTGAAGAAATTGAAAAAGAGACAAGAGGAACAGATATTGTTCTTTTTATCTCAGACGAATCAAAAGAATTTTTAGAAAAAGCACGTGTTCAAGGAATCTTGGATAAGTATTGTAAATTCTTGCCTCAACCGGTATTTTTTGGAACGCGAACAGTCTATGAAGACGATAAAGACGGTGAGAACGATGAGAATGGAAAAGTAAAGAGAGTTTCCCTTGAAGTTCCAAATCAAGTAAATAATGTAGCTCCAGCTTGGACAAAAGCTCCTGCTGATTTATCAATTGAGGATTACCAAGGATTCTACCGTGAATTGTATCCTTCGACAATGGAAGATCCATTGTTTCACATTCATTTAAACGTAGATTATCCGTTCAACTTGACGGGGATTTTATATTTCCCTAAGATTTCGGAAAATGTTGAGGTTCAAAAGAACAAGATCAACTTGTATTCAAATCAAGTATTCATTACAGATAACGTTGAAGAAATTGTACCTGAGTTTTTGACTCTTTTACACGGTGTAATTGACTCTCCTGATATTCCTCTGAATGTTTCAAGATCGTATTTGCAAAGTGATGGTAACGTGAAGAAGATTTCATCTCACATTACGAAGAAGGTTGCGGATAAATTGGCTCAAATGTTTAAGAAGGACAGAGCTGATTTTGAATCGAAATGGGAAGATTTGAAAATATTCGTTCAATACGGAACTCTTTCTGATGACAAGTTTGCTGAGAAATCGGATAAATTCACTTTGTTGAAAAACACGAAAGGTGAGCATGCAACAATTGAAGAATACAAAGAAAAAATTACTGCGCTTCAAACGAATAAGGACGGTAAAATTGTTATGCTTTACACAAATGATCCTCAGGAACAATTTGGATTCGTGAAGAAAGCGAATGATAGAGGATACGACGTTTTGCACTTGGATGGCCCTTTAGCACCTCACTGGATTGCTAAATTGGAACAATCAAATGATAACATCATGTTTGTTCGTGTTGATTCGGATCCATTGGATAAATTGATCCAGAAGGATGAAGAAATTCCTTCAAGATTATCGAAAGAAGATGAGGATAAATTGAAACCATTGTTTGAAGAGGTTGTGAATAAAGAAAAGTACTCAGTTCAGTTTGAGAGTATGAATTCAGAAGATGCACCTGTGATTATTACCCAACCCGAGTTTATCCGTCGAATGATGGAACAACAAAAGATGGGAGGCGGCGGTTTCATGGGAGCATTTCCAGATATGCGAAATATGGTTGTAAATGCCAACCATGAAAAAGTAAGTGATATTCTGAATACGAAGACAAAGAAGTCCCAAGAGCGAAAGATTAAGCAGTTAACAGATATTGCTTTGTTGTCTCAGGGATTGCTTAAAGGAGAAGAATTGAACGAGTTTATTGAAAGAAGTATAGAATTAATATAATTTTACCGGGCGGCCAGATGGTCGCCCTTAATTTTTTTTGTGATTTGTATAAAGTAATATTTGCAATTGGTGGTTATTTCCTTTTTAAAGGAAGTATTTTCGGGGCTGTTCTAGGATTGATAGTTGGTTCGATGGTTGATAACTTTCAGAAAATCAGTAGTTCGGCGCGTTCTCGAAATGGTGGAAAAAGAGTTACTGCTGAAGATATGTTTCAATACTACCAGCAGCATTCAAGTTCTCAAGGGAGAAATGATGTGCCAACGATGCTTATGGCTCTTTCGGCATCCGTAATGAAAGCAGATGGGAAGGTTTTAAAGTCAGAATTGAATTACGTTAAGTCGTTTTACAATCAACAATTTGGAGCTCAATATTCACAACAGCATTTACGAACACTTAAGCGCTTTTTAGATTCAGACGAAATTCCATTAGAGAAAATCTGTCAGGATATTAAAATGAGAATGCAGCCAGAGGTACGCGTTCAATTACTTCATTATTTATTCGGTATAGCGAAAGCAGATGGCGATGTTTCAGACTCTGAGATTTCTGTGATCAAGTCAATCGCAAGAATGATGGGGGTATCGAATGTCGATTTTGAGTCTGTTAAGAACATGTTCTACCGCGATGTAGATTCTGATTATAAAGTTCTTGGATTGGATAAAGACGCTACAGACGAGGAGGTTAAAAAAGCATACCGCAAGATGGCGATCAAATTTCACCCAGATAAAGTGGCTCAAATGGGAGAAGAATATCAAAAAGGAGCGAAGGAGAAATTCCAACAAATTCAAGATTCTTACGAAGGAATAAAGACGCGGAGGGGGATGAAGTAATTGGATCGCTTCGCTTTTGGATCGTTCGTTCCTCACTTTTGGACCGCTCTTAGCTTTAGATGTTAGAATTCAAATATTAGACATCCTCCCTTCTAATTTAGAGCACTCATTCCTCGGTGCTTGATTTATTCTGGACACCTTGATTTGACTGTTTGTAAGGGAAGTATAAATTCTCGTCACCAGATTTAACAATTAGCCCGTCCCTTCCAAAGCCTATAATTTCGCATTTATAGAGTTCATCACCAAGGCTCAAACCATTGTACTCCGCTTTTAGGCAGTACAGGCCATTAAGTTTGGCCGTTTTGGATTTTTGATTTCCTCTTTTGGTCGTATATTTTATTCTGGCCTTATCTTTCTTTTTACCTTCAAAACTAATTATTTCACCATAATTTTCTCTGTTGTAAATTACTGAATCTCCAACAGCAAAAAGGCTATCATTGAATGAGCTGCCTGTTAACTTACTTAAATACAATTCAGAATAGTTGCTTTGAGTCAAGCTGTCTTTTGGTGCTACTACATCAGCAATCACTGTTACTTTTGTTGTTTGTACAAGCCCCAAGAAGAAACTGTTTTTAATATCAATTGATATGTTATTGTATTCTTCAGCGCCCTCCAAATAACGATTCTTGATCATGTTTTGCTTCGCTTCAAAAATTAGAGCGTCTTTTGAAACTCCACCCATCCAAAGGAATTTGTTAGTTTGAGAAACACCAATGGCGATGTCCTTAGAATATACGGGACTCGAATTAGGTGTAGAAATAATGCTTCCACTATGGAAAGCGCAAGAAGAAAAAAGCAGCAAGGTACTCAGTATAATTAGTGTTTTCATGTCTTTTTTCTGACCAAATACTATGCCAGTTCGGCTGTTGTTTTTGGATGTTTCGTTCCTCACTTTTGGATCGCCTTTAAGCTTAGATGTTAGAATATAGATAATAGATGGTCTTCTAATTTCTACTAGTCTAAATTATAAAAAGGAGCTTGCAACTGATATAAAATCCAACATCCTATTGCCCAAGCCCTATCGCAAACATCGCCGGTCGTTTCGCTAAATCATAGGCTTTATCACGCCATTCCTTAGCGCTCATTGTACGAATATCTTCTGTTGGTAACGAAATATCACAAGCAATGCAAATCATTGTAGGGTCTGCCAAGTTGTTCAATAAATCATCTAAAACGTTCATGTTTCTAAATGGAGTATCCATAAATAGATGCGTCGTCCCCGTCTTTCTCGTATCACCTTCGTAATACTTTAGAGCACTAATTCTGTCTCTTCGCTCTTTTGGTAAATAACCATGAAACGTAAATTTTTGACCTGAAAAACCACTTCCCATCAAAGCAAGAAGAATCGAAGAAGGCCCAACCATTGGGTGAACTCTAATTCCAGTAGAATGAGCCAAACTTACAATTGCCGCGCCTGGATCAGCAACACCAGGACAGCCCGCATCTGACATCACACCAATATTGTGTCCATCGTACAAAGGTGACATGAATGAATTCAATTCACCCGGTTCCGTTTTCTTATTTAAAATAAAGAAGGTCGATTCATCAATTGGAAACGTTCGATCAATCTTACGCAAATAACGGCGCGCAGATTTAATGTTCTCCACGATAAAGTACCTCAATCCTATTGTTTGGGCCTTCACATCCTCAGGAATGATATTACTTGTCGATTCACCACCCAAAGTTGTTGGGATCATATAAATAGTTCCTTTATCCATTACTGTTTTAAATTTTTGATAATTACATCTGTTGCTGCGTCCAAAAGCTCGTATACTTCTATAAACCCCTTATCTCCTCCATAATACGGATCGGGAACAGCAAGGTTCATTCCCGGGTGTGATTCGTTTAGAATTAACTTTACTTTGGCTTCCTCCTCAGGAGAACTGGCCAATGAAAGAATATTTTTATAGTTACTAGAATCCATTGCATAGATTAAATCGAAGTCTTGAAAATCTTGCGCTACAAATTGCCTTGCTTTAAGATTGTCAATCGGCACTCCAAAACTTCGAGCAGTAGCTCTCATTCTTGAATCGGGTGCATCTCCAACATGATAGCCTGCTGTGCCTGCTGAGTCGACAAAAACATCCAACCCTTCCTTTTTAACCTTGGCTTTTAATAAACCATCGGCCAATGGAGAACGACAAATGTTGCCTAAACAAACCATTAATATTTTCATAGGTCAAAATTACCATTCAATTTTTACTGCACCTAGAAATATTCGATGAAAGGTGCGAAATATTCATTTACCGGGGTAATTTTTGGTTTATTCCCAACGAAGACAGAATGTTACGCGTTATAAGTGTAGACAAACGTATATAAGACGTAAGCACATGAGACAATTAAAAATTGCAAAACAAGTCACTAATCGTGAAACGGCATCTCTTGATAAGTATTTACAAGAGATAGGAAAGGTAGATCTGATTACAGCAGAGGAAGAGGTGATTTTGGCACAAAAAATTCGGGCAGGCGACAAGAAAGCTTTGGAGAAATTGACCAAAGCAAACTTAAGATTTGTTGTTTCTGTATCCAAACAATATCAGAACCAAGGCTTGTCTTTACCGGATTTAATTAACGAAGGAAACTTGGGGTTAATTAAGGCTGCGAGACGCTTTGACGAAAAGCGAGGGTTTAAATTTATTTCCTACGCGGTATGGTGGATTCGACAGGCGATATTACAAGCATTGGCGGAACAAGCTAGAATTGTTCGTTTGCCACTAAATAAAATTGGTACAATTAATAAGATCAATAAAGCGTATTCTGAATTGGAACAACGTTTGGAGCGACCACCTTCGGCAGAAGAGATGGCTGACTTCTTAGAATGTTCAATCAGTGACGTTAAACAATCTTTGCAAAATAGTGGACGTCATGTCTCGATGGATGCTCCTTTAATTAAGGACGATAATTCCTCTTCGAGTATGTACGACATACTTCCAAACGATTCATTACCTGGCCCTGAAAAGAACCTCGTAGTTGAATCATTAAGAAAAGATATTGAGCGATCCTTATCAACATTGACTTCAAGAGAAGGAGACATTGTAAGATTGTATTTCGGATTAAGCGGAATTCATCCAATGACACTTGAAGAAATAGGAGAAAGATTTGAATTAACTCGTGAAAGAGTTAGACAAATTAAAGAAAAGGCAATTCGTCGTCTAAAACATACTTCCCGAAGCCGGATGCTTCAGTCATACCTTGGTTAAGCGGGATCTACGTCGACAATAGAACGAATTGATTTATTTAAAGGAGCGCTAAAAAATTCATCCATTATTAGGTGAATGCGCTCCTTAACTTTTTTATCATTCGCGTCTCTTTCAATTTTTATCGTAATCTTCTTTAGAAACAAATTGTAAATTCTTTTTACTGAGGGGAATTCAGGACCCAATACACGCTCCTTAAATGTTCCTCGAAGTTTCTCTGCTAATTCGGAAGCAGCTCTATTTAACTCGTTTTCATTTTTATGTTTGAGCGTGATTTCTATGATTTTAAAATAGGGCGGATAGAAAAAATTCTTTCGTTCAATGATTTCAGAATTATAAAATCCAACGAAATCGTGTCCAATCACTTTTTCAATTACCCAATGATCAGGATCCCCCGTTTGAACAATTACTTTACCTCTTTTCTCTCGACGCCCTGAGCGACCGGCAACTTGTGTCATTAACTGAAATGAGCGTTCAAAAGCTCTAAAATTAGCTCTGTTCAAAAGCATGTCGGCGTCCAAAATCCCTACTAGATTGACATTGTCAAAATCCAATCCTTTTGTTATCATTTGAGTTCCAATAAGAATGTCGATCATTCCATTGTCGAAATCATTTAAGATGTTCGCGTACGCATTTTTGGAACGCGTCGTGTCCAGATCCAAACGCTTGATTTTTTTATCTTCGAAAATCACAGAGAGTTCATCTTCAATTTTTTCCGTTCCAAACCCAAGCATTTTCAAACGGTTACTTCCACAGGCCTTACAAGAACCAACAGGTTTCGTTGTATAGCTGCAATAATGGCATTTCAGATTATTGCTGTGTTTGTGGTAGGTCAAGGACACGTCGCAGTTAATACATTTTGGCGTCCAATTGCAAATTTCACACATCCAAAGCGGCGTATACCCTCTTCTGTTTTGGAATAAAATAACTTGCTCGCCTAAATTCAAACTTTCTCTGATGTTTTCCATCAAATAAGAAGTAAAATGCGATTGCATACTTTTTTGACGTCGCTCTTTACGTAGGTCTGCACAAAGAATCTCAGGAAGTTGATTGGCTCCAAAACGATCCGTTAGCGCGACCAAATGGTATTTCTCTGTAACAGCATTGTGATAGCTCTCAATAGAGGGCGTCGCTGATCCTAAGAGAATATTTGCCTTATGTAACTTACTCAGAACAATTGCGCAATCTCTCGCATTGTATCTAGGTGAAGGATCGTATTGTTTAAATGAGGATTCATGCTCTTCATCAACGATAATAAGTCCAAGGTTGGTGAACGGCAAGAAGATAGAAGAACGCGCTCCTAAAACAATCTTGTATTTATTGGGATCATTATTGAGAACGTGATTCCAGATCTCAACCCGCTCGTTTTGATTGAACTTCGAATGGTAAACCCCAACTTGTTCTCCGAAGTAGGCTGAAAGTCTTTGGATCAACTGCGTCGTTAGTGCAATCTCAGGCAGTAAAAACAAAGACTGTTTACCCAAGTCCAGTTGTTCTTGAATTAATTGAACGTAGATTTCTGTTTTTCCAGATCCTGTAACTCCATGAAGAAGCGTTACTTTTCCTTTATCAAATCCTTCGTGAACTTCATCCAATGAAACTTTCTGAGATTCAGATAACTCTTTGAATTCGCTTCCTTCATATTCGTTGGATTCAAACCTTGAAATCTCTATTTTTTCCTGAACTATAATTCCATTCTTTTCTAAGGTATTCAAAGAGGACATTGAAATATCATCTTGCATGATCACATTTCGCAAGACAGAATCTGGAACTTCGTTTTGCAAATCGACATGGCGCAATAAAGAAAGAAGAGCGTTCATTTGCTTCTCTTTACTTTTGATTCCATCGATACTTCCTATGAAATCGGTTAGTTTGTTTTCATTGTTGTATTGGTCGGATAAACGAATGTGAACCGCTGTTTTAGGTGTGAATTTTTCGTTCAACTCTTCCAGGGAAAGAACTGCTTTTTTATCAATTAATGCTTTGATAATCGGTTGCACCGTTTTGATTCCAATAATTTCAGAGATCTCTTTAAGGTCGAGAACCTCCTTCATTTCTAATGCAGAAATAATCTCATATTCTCTATCTGTCAATAATTTCTGATCGATATTATAGTCAGGGTGAATAACGATTTTAGTCTCACTTGCCAGTTTGAAGTTGGCGGGAAGTGCTGCGTTCATTACATCACCTATTGGCGCCATGTAATAGCTCGAGATCCATTTCCAAAACGTGTATTGATTTGGATTAATAATCGGCCTTTCATCCAAAAGGTGTTCAATAAATTTGGCTTGATATTCTTGAGGAATGTTTTCGTGAACCGAAGTTATTATACCCGTAATCAACTTAGATCTCCCAAATGGAACGACAACTCTTGCGCCAATAAAAATCGCGTCATTGAGCTCAAAAGGTACGCGATAAGTGAACTCTTTACGAATAGGTATTGGTAGAATAACGTCTACAAAAAGCGTTTTCCTTTCTGACATCCTCTAAAGGTAGAAATTGAGAAGGTTAGTTGCAATAATATGCCTTGGGAATATCCAAAACATGCTGACTACAGAACAAGTAAGCTCCAGAAATGGCTCCGATACAAAGTTCTTGTGTAGAGGTAGCATCAATGCATCTAACAAACTGGCTGCTCGAGTCCGTGAATGGAATTGTTCTTTCGTATGTGAATCTTGACGAAAACAATCCTACTACTTTACGACCTCCAGAAGCTGTTAAGTTGGTGAAAGTTGGTTTGTTTTGAGCCAAACCAGAACTTGGTTGATTCACCAAGATATAGTTCAACAAATCAGCAGAACCACCAACGATTGAAAGTGTTATTGACTCGAAATTTCTTTTGTCAATTAAGGGGTCAGCATCCTCACAATCCGAGGCGATAATGGTGTAAAAAATTTCGCCGTTAATTGTGAAAGTCTCATCAGCGACATCAACCTCTCTCTCTCCAAGCTCCCATCTAACTGAAGCATCTGTTTCTGCAGTACCGATAAATTCTTTATAGTTTAAAACAAGCGCAGTGTTTATCAGTGATGAATTCCCAGGAGTCACACTTAACCCTGTTGTTTGAAATTCTCCAGTGGTATTCGCTCCCTTTGCAAAATTGAATTTCGATGTTATTTGGCCTTGACTTGAATTAATGTCGGTAATTACTTCAGTTTCACCGGAAACAGTGAATTCTCCATTGTTGACATCGATGTCCAAGTGATAGATTGCATTGGCTAAAATAGGCTGACCTGTTGGTGAGTTACTGTTATCATGAACGCCCGTTTTGAAAGCATAAAGTTTTTGATTTGGAGAATAGAAAATACCGTCTGTATCTTTCGCTACAATTGTATCATATAAAGTCCAAGTACGAGCCGTAGAACCATTGATTTTTTCAGTGATCGTTGACTGAACCGTTTCAAAATAATTTGAATCTGGAATTGTAGAAATCTCTAGTGCGTTTCCAGGGCCAATAAATGCTCTTGTGATTTTAATCAAATGAACCGAGTCCGCTTGGTCAATTAATCCGTAGACAACAGCTGTCTCTTCAAAATCACCTGTGATATCGATATCTTCATTACAAGATTGCAATGATACTATTAGTGCGGCTATGGAGAATAAGCCAAGTATATATTTTTTCATTTTCATTCTAAGTATATTCCAAAGATATGGAATTAAGCCATTCAAAAAAAACAGTTTAATCAATAAATTGGATTGTTAAATCAATAACTAGTCTTTTACCTTATTCATTCCCATAGCATGAAGCATCCAATTGGGTAAATGTTTGCCTGGTTTTCGGTTTTTTAAATGGATGTACCAACCCAATTTTTTCATAACAGGCACCTTATGTGTTTCAACAAATTCTATCCAAGTTCCATCGGGGTCTTCAATGTACGAAAAACGACCGCCAGCCTCACCCATATCGAATGTGTCTGAGCTATCAACGGTAAACGGGAAGCCTTTCGCTTCACACTCTGCTTGCAGTTGATCCATTCCTTGAACGTCAAAACACAAGTGGATGAACCCCCAATCCCCCCAAAATCTATCTTTGAAAATGGACTGGCAATCTTCGCGTTCTATTGCCTGAACTAGTTCTATTTGAGAAGGACCTAATAATCGAGCAAAAGGGCCTTTTCTTTCTTGTTTGTGCGATAACAATACACGACGTACTTTTTTGTTTCCTGCAGGCAACCCACTTAAATCATCAAAAGTTCCTGTTTCGTCGTATTCAATTGTTTCGTAGCCAAGGATGTCTTGATACAATGGAAGTGCCTTGTTGATATCGCTTACTCCTATCATCGTGCCGGCAACAGCTCCACATTTAGATGGGTGATTGGTGTTCTTAAACCATCCTTTTCCTTCAACGATATTGAAAATATTCCCATTCGGATCTTTGGCGAAAAATGTTTTCTCACCTGAAGGAGTCGTCCCCAATTCGCCTAAAATTTCGGCGCCATTTGATTTGAAGTACTCGTACGAGGCTTCAACATCTCTGGATTTGATTCTACAACTGTAAAGTCCGTAATCACCAATAAGGATATCAAATTTTGATTTTTCTGTTGGACGCGATGTGAATTGCCAAATCTCAAATCCACCACCACCCTCCATACTTAAGGCCAATGTTGCTGTTCGAGAATGAACTGTGTCTCCAGTATAACGAGTCATTAAAGGTGCATCGGCAGCTTCTTCGAAAACGCGAACGTTGACTCCGAAGAACTTTCTATACCATTTCCAAACTTCTTGTACGTCTGGGACTCCAATTCCCATTTGTTGAATACCGCAGATAATTTTTTCCATGCCTCAATTTAATGATGGCAAATATACATTTATCTTAGCGAATTGCGCGTTCGTTGAAGATCACATGTCCAATACTAAATTGCAATTCGTATGGGTTATTCTGTTTTGGGAAATAATTGAATGTAAAACGGATTGGTCCAATGAAACTGTGGTATATTGCCGAAGCCGAAGCCATAAATGTTTCCCCTTTGAAGGGTTGCGAGAGTTCCAAGGTTCCATCCGTGTTTTGAATTACTTGAATAAAAGGTTGATAAAGAAAGGCATCAACACGAAGGTCAATTTTTTTCTTTATGGTGAAAATGGTATTCAATCCACCACCAACGAATTGAGGTGAACGGTATTCTCTTAAAAAATAAGTTTTAGCATCTGGAACCAAAGAAAATTCAGTCATAGATAGAATTGAGGCGGTGTAATTAGCGAATAAAGTTTGGCTATTAAAAACCATTTGCCCTTGGATTCCAAGGTGGAAATAGGGTTTGTCAATTAAAAACGATTGATAATCGAGGCTTAGATTAATCCAACTGTGGTCTTTAAATACATCGATTGGATTGATAGATGTTGAACCTGGATCAGTATGCTCGCTTCCGTTAACATACCGCGCTTTAAACCTAAAGTAGTTACCACTCGATGCAAATTGTTTTCTATTCAAGGTGTTTTGCGTAAGACTCCAACTCAATGAATACCCATCAAAATTTGTGACATCAACCGTGTCTGAATTTGTGAATTGCTCTGATTGGTAATAATTATCATTTAATTGAAAACCTCGACCGTCTATTGTGCTTGTGATATTATTTCCAATTGGTTGACAGAATTGCGCTCCTGCGTAGATTTCGTTTTGAACCAGAAAGGACGGTTTAACATCTTCAAAAAAGGTTGCAAAACTTCTGAAGTAATCCCAACGATTCAATGCGAAGTAGCCCGTTATCGAAAATGGGTAAACAGCAGGTAAATCCAATCTAAATGATGCTTTCGCGGCGCCATAGAATTTACCGAAATGAGATTCAAGCTTTGTAATAGTGCTTATTTTATTGACTGTTTGATAGGTGATTCCAAAATAGCCAGTATTGACAGGTCGCGAAGAAAGATGTCCACCAATATCAACTTTAAAATCACGCGCCTTTCGAACCTCAATCTCCAAACCATACGTAGAGTCGTTGATTAAAGTTAAAGTCGGGAATAAAAATTCAATTTGAGGAGAAGCCTGCAATCGAAAATAACGTTTCTCTAATTCAGAGAGATTAATGCGCTCTTTTCTTTTGCTTCGAATGAGCGATTTCTTAACGAACGCAACTTCTTTATCCTTTGATTTACTTGTTACTTGTCCAATGTGAATCGGTACGATGTCTTTTCTGAATTCGACTCTTCGCGCATTAATTTCCTCTTTTGGAATTCTCTTTTCGATATACATCTTTAAAGAATCCATCGATGCCATCGTAGAATTGTATCCGTCTTCGATCAATTGCTTTACGTTTGTAAAATCAAACGAAGAACCGTAACTGTCTGGACTGATAATAAAACCTTCCTCACAGGGCAAGGTGAAGTCGGAGTGACTCACAAGCATGTTTGTTAATTGTCCAATTAAATCATCTTCATCTGGTGGGTCTGCATTGTAAGACACGTTACTTCCTATGATATAATCAGGCCCGAAATCATTGTACATCACATCAGCAGGGAAGTTGTTGTAGAGTCCGCCGTCGAATAACAAGACGTCATCGATGCGAATTGAGTTGAAGTAGAACGGATAGGTCATTGAAGCACGAACCGCTGCGTTCAGATTTCCATTATCGAAGACTACGGATTTTTTTTCCGAAATATCAGACGCAACGCATCTAAATGGCACAAAGAGGCTGTCGAAGTATTTGCTTTTTGACGCAGAAACTGTTCCTAACAACTTCATCATTTCAAAATCCAAATAAGCAGAGGATATGAAATTGGTAGGCAATGATCTTTTCAAAAGGCTGTCTTTTGAAAATGAAACACTCACAACTCCCGGGTGGGGAACTTCATTGCGAAGCAGAAAGCGTTGTTCGACTTTCATTTCACCGGTCACCATTATTTGAAACTCTTCGGATAAAAAAATCGCTTCAATCTCTTCTGGACTAAAGCCCGCAGAGTATAAACTACCCACCAAAGCTCCAGAAGAAGTTCCAGTGATATAATCAATTGGAATCCCACTTTCTTCGAGCGCCTTTAAAACACCGATGTGAGAAAGCCCTTTCGCGCCACCACCACTTAACACCAAACCGATTTTTTGTTGGGTGTGCGCATGATTAACGAGAAGTAAACTAAAAAGAAGTATGTATAGCTTGTTTGCTTTCAAATTTGTTCTTTTGTACAAAAGTAAGAGTTTATCTCGTAACGTTGAAATGATGAATAAAGAGGAAGCAAAAGGGAAGAAGTTGATTATTACTCTAAAGACCGTTTTTGGTTTAGAGGAAGTTCTTGTGGAAGAGCTAGCAGAACTTGGTTATAAGGATTCTAAAATCCTTAATAGAGCTGTTCAAATCAAAGGGACGTGGAATGATGTTTATTATTTGAATGTTCATTTACGCTGTGCGATTTCAGTTTTAGTTCAGATTGAAACCTTTAGAATTCGCAACGAAGATGATTTGTACAAGCAAAGTATGAAAATCGACTGGACGAAATATTTTACACTTGATAAGACATTTGCCGTTAAAGGAGCTGTTTTTTCTGATTTGTTTAGTCATACTCAATATCCATTTTTGGTCGTAAAAGATGCTATTGCTGATACGTTTAGAAAGAAACACAACGACCGTCCGGATGTAAATATCAAACGTCCTGCAATTTTATTCGATGTGTACATCAATAGAAACGATGTAACGGTTTCTTTGAATACTTCTGGAGCTCCTTTGTTTCAAAGAGGGTACCGTCAAGCAGCGGGATTGGCACCAATGAACGAGGTTGTTGCTGCAGGATTGCTTCGTTTGACAGGTTGGGATAAAAAATCGACAATTGTGGATCCATTTTGTGGTTCGGGAACATTGTTGATTGAAGCGGCACTTATGGCGGCTGGAATTCCTTCTTCTATTGAAAGACAGCATTACGCATTTAAGAATTTCGCGAACTTCGACGAAGAGGCATGGAATAAAATCCAAGATGATATTAATGACAGGGTTCGAGAATTGCCTTGCGTGATTCAAGGATCGGATATCAGTGCTGAAATGGTGACAAAGGCGAGAAGAAACTTAAGTGGATTGTCAGTTGGGCGTTTTGTAGAAACAATCGTCGACGACTTTGCTGATATAAAAAAACCTACACCTACTGGAATCGTGATTACAAACCCGCCTTACGGGGAACGAATGGGGGAGGAGATCGAAGAAATGTATGAAGATCTGGGAAATTGGATGAAGACTGAAATGAAAGGCTATGATTGCTGGATTATTTCATCGAACCTCGAAGCGTTCAAATTTGTTGGACTTCGACCTGATAGAAAGATCAAAGTATACAACGGAAGTTTGGAATGTTCTTTCAGAAAGTATTCGATTTATGAAGGATCGAAGAAAACGAAATTTCAAAACGAAGATGGAGATCAAGTTCAGGATTTAGAGAAGGATCAGAATCAAGATCTTGATAAAGATCAAGAAGAAACGAATTCTTAGTACACGTAATTTTTTATGGTTTTCACGATTTTATAAGATTTCCGCGCAGGAGTCTTTCAATTCTATATCTTTAGTTTTGTTGATTGGTAACGGAGCTAAAAGTTATGAGAACTATTGTAAAAAAGATTGGAACAGATTCTGAAAATGAAATTCAAATAAACGGCGAAGGAATTGCTGAGATTCACGCTCGCCTCAGTATCAACGACAGAAGAGCGGTTTACCTTTCCGATACAAGTTCTAAAGCTGGAACGCTTGTTAATGGAAAACGAATTCAAGGATTGGTTCAACTTAGAAGGGGAGATAAAGTTGTTATTGGAAGTTTTCCTTTGGATTGGGAAAAGGAAATCGAAAAGGATTTGGCAACTATTGAAGTGTCGGCGGAATCGGTTTCATTAGAACCAATACCGGAAAAGCGGGAGGAAGACCCGTTGAATCCAGAATATATTCGTCCAAAAAGTTCAGGGTTGCTTGATGAATTGGAGGAAGATTTCAGTGATGAAAAAACGACACCTCTTGTTGATGAAAACGCGGGCTCAGTTGGACAAATGCTCCATCAAATTCAATACCCTGAAAATAGAGCTAGACAGCATCGACTTTGGATTTTGATTCCCTCTATTGTTATGCTCGCGACGCTGGCAATTCCTTATTTGTCGTGGTTTAGAGAGTATACGGCTTATTATTTCTATAATAATGGTGGAAACGAGCATTTGTCAGGCGTACAATTGTTTTTAGAATTGATAGAGATGGAACCTCCTGAACCAACGGTTATCATAATACGTTATTTATTATTTGTAATAGGGATTCCAATAGTAGCTTTCTGCTCCATAGCTTTGGCGGCGATTGGAGTGAATGCTTGGAAGCCTAGAACAGACAGAATAGTGAAGAATCTTTCATTGGCAGTTATTATTACAATGGCGGCGCTTTTTTTAAGTCAATGGTTGTGGTACATGGCTCTTTTGGATGACGCTTCCAATTTAGGAAGTTCAATGAAGACCGCTAGGTATTTGAGTTTCGAAATGTATGGAATAGGCTATTGGCTGTGTTTTATTTCTGCAGTTTTGATTTACAGAGGTTCGTTCAGGAGACTTTGGCAACCTGATTTTTTCAGAAAATGGGCAACCTTGAGCTTTTCGTTTTGGATGCCATTCATAATGCTTTTGGTATTTACATCATCCAGTATTGGTTTTATGGTTCAGGAGTTTGAGATGTCCAATTTGAATCCAAATGCTCCGGCTGCTTCAATGATGCAGGGGACGGATAAAGAAATGCAGAGGATTCATCAATCTGGAATAATGTTCTTATCTGGATCTTATTACCTGAAGATATCGGAATTTAATCGAGAGGATAAAGCTCTATATCCTTCTGATAATAGCAATACCTCTAAACAAGATCGGATGTCAAATGTATGGACCTTATTGTTTCTTTCGATCAATGGTTATTTCGTATGCATGTCGATGCTTTTGTTTGGTCGAAAATTATTTGGGTTAAGAACGTTGATCTTGGCTGCTACTTCATTGTTAGCGCTCTTTCTAATCTATTTAGGACTGAGCAGTTGGATTGATTTAAATTCAACGGCTAATGGCATTCGCAAGTTGAATTTGTTCATTGGTCCAGGGTTGTATATCTCTGCAGCGGCAAGCGTCGTTATTATTGCAGAACAAATTATTCAATTTAGAAAGAAAGGCAAGGCTTATGAGGTTTTTGAAATATAATTTACAGAAGAATCGGTAGTGTGAATTCATACTATAAAAGTATGAAGCAAAAAAAAATGGAGTCTAGGTTTAACCTAGACTCCATTTTTTCAATTCTACATTTATTTATCTCTTTTCAACTGAAACGTAATCTCTTTCGTTTTCTCCAGTGTAGATTTGACGAGGACGACCAATTGGTTCGTTGTTCTCAATCATTTCTTTCCACTGAGCAATCCATCCTGGTAAACGTCCAATAGCGAACATTACCGTAAACATTTCGGTTGGAATGTTGATTGCTTTGTAGATGATTCCAGAATAGAAATCAACATTT
This sequence comes from Salibacteraceae bacterium, assembly GCA_047628775.1. Lineage (GTDB taxonomy): Bacteria > Bacteroidota > Bacteroidia > Flavobacteriales_D > Crocinitomicaceae > UBA4466. The sequence continues at coordinate 21,080 of JBLHVW010000038.1, forward strand.
GGATAAAGATTACGCTCTTTGAAGTATTCATCTTCCAAAGCAACTTTCTCCAATTTCTTAGCAATCTCCAACATTGGATCATCAACTCCTAATTTCTCCAATACATCATCACAAGCTTTCTTGATGATCGTTGCACGTGGATCGAAGTTTTTATAAACTCTATGTCCGAATCCCATCAAACGGAACGAATCGTTTTTGTCTTTTGCTTTTGCTACCCATTTGTCAACATCACCACCATCGTTAGCGATTTGCTCAAGCATTTCAATTACGGCTTGATTCGCTCCACCGTGAAGTGGTCCCCAAAGTGCTGAAATACCAGCAGAAATTGAAGCATAAAGGTTGGCATGAGATGAACCAACGATACGTACAGTAGACGTTGAGCAATTTTGCTCATGGTCAGCGTGAAGGATCAATAAAGTATTCAATGCTGAAACAACAACTGGATCCATTTGGTACTCCGAAGTTGGCATCGCATACATCATGTGCAAGAAGTTCTCACAATAATCCAAATCATTTTTTGGATACATGAATGGGTGACGCATTGCATTTTTATACGACCAAGCTGCTAGTGTTGGCAATTTTGCAATGAGTCTATGAATCGTTAAATCTTTCGCTTCTGTCCCTCTATCGTGATCTAATGATTCAGGATAGAAAGTTGAAAGTGAACATACCATTGATGCCAGAACTCCCATAGGGTGTGCTTTTGGCGGATATGCTTCGAAGAATTGCTTCATGTCTTCATGAACCAATGTATGGTTAGTAATGCTTTCTGTGAAAGATGTTAACTCTTCAGAATTTGGAAGTTCACCATAAATAAGAAGATATGATACTTCTAAGAAACTAGCCTTGTCAGCTAATTGTTCAATTGGATAACCTCTGTAGCGCAAAATTCCATTCTCCCCATCTAAATAGGTAATGGCACTTTTTGTACTACCAGTATTTTTAAACCCTGGATCGATTGTGATATATCCACCAGTTGCACCTCTCAGTTTACTAATGTCAACTCCTTTTTCGTTTTCTGTTCCTTCTACTATAGGGAATTCGTACGAAATTCCCCCTAATTCAATCTTAGCTATTTCACTCATTTTTTCGTAAATACAGTATGTAATGTCCTATTCGATCGACTAAAGTACCACTTCATTTGCGTTCTGTCAAGTATTTTGAGAATTAAGTTACCCTGACAACTATAAATTTTTCAGAGTATAATCAAGCATCATGTTGAATAAATGATTGCGCGTATTGCCTCCATAAATTCCGTGGTTCTTATTTGGGTAAATAAATAAGTCAAACTGCTTGTTTGCTGCGACCATCGCGTTAATCATCTCCATTGTGTTCTGGTAGTGCACGTTATCATCTCCTGACCCGTGAATCAATAGGTATTTGCCTTTCAGTTTTTCGGCGAAGTTAATCGGTGAATTTTCATCGTAACCACTTGGGTTTTCTGCTGGAGTTCTCATGAAACGTTCGGTATAAATATTGTCGTAATACCTCCAGTTTGTAACTGGTGCAACAGCGATTCCCATTTTGAATTGATCAGCTCCTTTGGTCATTGCCAATGAAGTCATAAATCCACCATAACTCCATCCCATTATTCCAATTCGACTTCCGTCAACGAAATCATATCCTTGAAGCTCCTTAGCCACAGCGATGAAATCTTCAGTTTCCAATTTGCCCAATTGTAAATAGGTACTTTTTTTGAAATCAGCTCCTCGGTACATCGTTCCTCTAGGATCCACTGAAACAACAATATATCCTTCTTGCGCTAATAATTGGTGATACATGAAGTTAACACCTCCCCATGAATCTGAAACCATATTTGAACCAGGCCCTCCATAAATATTAATATATACGGGGTATTTCTTTGAAGGGTCGAAATTTGGAGGTTTAATCATCCATCCGTTCAGTTCAATTTCATGTCCTTTGAAAGTGATGAAATTCTTATCCGAAAGGTTGTAGCTGCTTAATTTTTTCTTCAAACTGGCGTTGTCTTCCAGAACGATCAATTCTTTCCCTGTATTGTCGCATAAAGAATAAACAGAAGGCGTATTTGCATCTGAATAATTCTTGATAAAGTACTTCATTCCATTTGAGAATGTTGCGCCATTGCTTCCTGTCTCTGAGCTGATGGCTTGATTGCCCGAACCGTCCATTTCAATCTTGTAAATTCCTTCGTTAATTGGTCCTTGTGTTGCTGCCGTGTAGTAGACGGTTCCATTATCTTCATCTACTCCTAAGAACTGAATTACATCCCATTTACCTTGAGTAACTTGTTTCGATGTTCCGTCAAAGTTCAATTTGTATATGTGGTTGTAGCCAGCTTGTTCACTTGTTCTTAAGATTGTTTTTCCATCTTTAAGTATTAAAAGGTTATCGTCAATGTCAATGTATGTTTTTGACTGCTCTTCATAGAAGACTTTCGATGTGAATTTCTTCTTGTTCATCGAAACCAAATGGTACTTTAAATTATTCTGATGGCGATTCATTGTTTGAATGATCAAGTTATTGTCTGTATTCGACCACTTCAATCTTGGAATGTATTCGTATTCACCCAAATCAATTGACTTTGCTTTTCCACCTTTCGCTGGAACAAGGTGCGCTGTGACTACTGAGTTATCTTCTCCTGCTTTAGGATATTTGAAAGGGTATAATTTTGGATACAACTCGAAATGGTACGTTAATGTGAATTCTCGAACCTTATCTTCATTAAACTTTAAGAAAGCGATGTATTTGCTGTCCGGTGACCAAGCATAGGCTTGCGTAATTGAAAATTCTTCCTCGTAAACCCAATCCGTACTTCCGTTAATTATTTTGTTTGTCTCACCATCTTTGGTTAATTGTTTCACTTTTCCTGAAGCGATGTCTTTTACATACAAGTTGTTCTTATATACATAAGATACTTTAGTTCCATCGGGAGAATATTGAGCTAGCATCTGTGGTTGACGTATTTCGTCCAAAGGCTGCATTTCTTTTGTTTCTAAATCCAAAAGGTAATAAGCAGCAGTATAACTTCTCCTGTAAATACTTACTTGATTTGTGGTGATCAGTACTTTTGTTTCATCTGAATTAAATGAATAGTCATCCATCTTTATACCCTTCAGCAAATCGGATGAAACCAGAACCTCGCCGGATCCGCTATAATCAGAGAATTGATGTTTCGTTATTGATTTCTGTCCTCCGTTCTCTGTGATTTTAGAAAAGTAATTCCCATCTTTCATTGACCTAAAGCCACTTACAGAAGCACCAAAGAACTCATAATCTTTCCAGATTTTTTCAACCGTGATTTTATCAAATGCGGGTTCTGCTCTTAGCAGCATAACTGGTTCTTTTAATGGAGATAAGGTTTCCAATGATTGAAGTGGTCCAGATTGAGCCATCAAAGCCGAGCTTGACAAGATAATTCCGAATATTAAAATGATTCCCTTTTTCATATACTATGCTTGTTATTTGGTGCTAAAGTGGCTAAAAAAATTAAATGTTTCGGCGTATTATGGATGAATGGTTAAAAACATTAATAATTTGTTGATAATTTATTCTTTTAGGGAATACTTTTTTGTCATACATTTGTGCTGTAATCAATTTCGTGTCCTCCTTGATATCATTATGATTGAAACCACGAAATTGAACGCACAGTCGAAGGAGTAAAGAATGTACATTACATCACAACTGGTCATCCAGAATCAGGAATTGGATCTTAATGAGTTAATTAAGCCCGGAATATCCACAATCGACGTTATTACAATTGGAGTTTCTTAATCACATATAAATTTTTCACATGAAAAAAACATTACTAATATTGAGTGCATTCGTTGGTACATTTTCAATGGCCCAGGATTGTTCTGAATTATTCATTTCAGAATACGTAGAAGGCGTATCAAACAACAAAGCTCTTGAGATTTACAACCCAACAGGAGCAGATATAGATCTGAGTCAGTACATAATCGTTCGTTATTCGAATGGTTCAACATCAGTAACTCCTGCAAATGCAGTTGCCTTGGTTGGTATTATTCCAGCGAAAGGTGTTCACGTTGCGGTTATCGAGAAATTAATACCAAACGATCCAGATCCTCAAGAAGCAGAGGTTTGGGATTCACTTCAAGCAAGAGCAGATGAATTTTACTGCCCTGATTACAATACATCGAATGCATTTTACTGGAATGGAAATGATGCAGTTGTTTTAGCGAAAGGAAGTATTGGTGACATTGCAAATGCTCAACTAATTGACTTGTTCGGTAAAATTGGTGAAGATCCAGGTATTGCTTGGACAAGTGATTTCCCTTACACTGGCGCTGGAGACGAAGTTACTAAGGATCATTCTTTGATTCGTAAGCCAGGTGTTTT
>JBLHVW010000039.1:0-25036 GCA_047628775.1 Salibacteraceae bacterium
TTGCGGGAACGGCAATGGCTTACGGTTTAACTGAAGAACAAGCCATTCGATCTGTAAGTCTTTCTAGTTGTGAGATTTTAGGCATCGATAAAATGTATGGAAGCCTTGAAGTTGGAAAGTCGGCGACACTGTTTGTTTCTGACGGAAATGCTTTGGACATGCGAACGAACAATCTTGCCTTGGGAATGATTGATGGAGTTTTTATGTCTTTGAATAATATGCAGAGTGATTTGTACAATAAGTACAAAGAGAAGTACGAGAAGTAAAGCAGGTTTGATGCGCACATATGCTTAACGTGATGTCATCAGATGAAATTGATATACTACAAAATCCATAGATTCTACGAAGTCGTTTTCAAAACAGCCGATTCAGATGTTTATGCTTACGTTTTAACGAGTTCGATGTTGGCTCTGAATTTAATTTACATTCAATTCGGCTATGTCTTGGCAACGAATCCAAAAATCAAATTAAATGAATTATGGGATTTGGTGCTAATTGCATTAGCTCTATTGTTTACTTATTTCACGTTTCTTTGGAAAGGGAAGCATAAATCGTTAAGCTCAGAATCATTCCCAAAAGCAATACGTGGAACTTTGGGTTCAATTCTAGTCGCAATGTACATGATTGGAACTGTTTTCACGGTCATCTATATCGCAACCCTAGCACGTCGGTATCACATTTAAAACAAAAGGTCTAATTCTGCTTCACAACCCGCAATGTTCTTTCGTGGTTGCCTGATTTCACTTCTATCAAATAAATACCTGTTTCCCCTTTAATTTCAATGTCGGCCTTGTTCAAGTTATTGAACGTTTCCTTACTTACTAGCTGACCTAAAACAGTGCGAACCGTAATTTCTATTGTTGCTTGAGTCTCACTAAAATCTATTGTTAACTCACCCGTTGTAGGATTTGGATAAAAAGACAAGCCGTCGGCGTTAATTTCATTCAACGAGATTGTGCTAAAAACAATACAATCCGATGTGTCTATGCATCCGTCCTCAGTTACTTGCACAGCATATTCACCATCCATCAGAGGAATGAAGGTTTGATTCGTTTCTCCACCAATTGTGCTATTGTTATTATTGCAATCGATCCATTGGTATTGTGCTCCATTCGCAACAGCATTTAATTCAAGTCCATTTTGAAATGCTCCGTTTTCGACATTCACAAATTCAACAATTAAAGTATCAGAAATAAATAGGCAGCCCGAATTTACGGAATAGGAAACGTATACTAAATCTCCAGCAATGGCATTTGAATAATAATAACTCGGAGCCGAACTTGACTCAACAGCAGTTCCATTCAAATAATAAATTGCAGGTTGACCGTTGTTATTTGACGTGATAATTACGGAGTCATATTCGCAAAATGCTGTTGTTGGAGCTAGAGCAGGAGCATTTCCCCAAACATAAATATAATCGGTTAAAGTCAAGGTGTCATTGCCAATTGTATTGGTTGCGATCAGCTGCACAGTGTAATATCCAGAAGCGTTAAAACTCACTTGAGGATTTAGAGAATTGGAGTTCGTTCCTGCCTCGTAATTTATAGTATTGGGCTGAACGCTCCATTCATAGGTATCTCCATACACTGAGAAATTATTTAATGTGATCTCATCATTACTACACAATTGCGTTTCAACGCTTATGAAATTGGCAATAGGAGATGTTGAAATATTAATATCGTCAATAGCGAGATCCGACTGAAAACCTCCTCCTGTTGAACCTCGAATCACAACAACCAATTGATGGTTTGTAAATTGCGACAAGTCCACTATTTGATTGATCCATTGATCACCTTGATTACCTACAATTGGCGTTATAAGATCTTCATGCAAAACTCCGTCAACAATTGCATCAACATGCAATTCACCTATTGCGCCTCCATATGCATGGTACCAAAAAGACATTTCAGCTTGATTTATACCTGTCATATCCAAACAAGGCGAATGAAGTCGAGCAGTGCTATTTACGCAAGGCCCAGATGCTTCTAGGTACAAGTACTTTCCATTTCCTGAAGTGTGATCCGCTGATGGACCAGTTGTTCCAGTTCCGGTTCCATTATCATTTGTTCGCCAATCAATATCATCGCCAATAGCATTGGTCACGTTGTACCAACCATCTTGCATTGCACAATTCACCAATTCACAATCCCATGAGGTACTGCAATTTGTGAAAAGATCAAAATTTTGTGTGATTCCAGCCCCACTGGCAGTACTTGTATAAACATTGATAGTATTAATTATTGTATCATTTGTGAATATACCATCACCTGCAAATTCTGTCCAAACTTCAATTAAATTTGATCCAAGTCCAATATAGGGAGTAGTGGAAAAAGTAAGCGCGTAGTCTCCACCTGTTGGAATAGATGCGAATACTGTATCGTAACTTATTGCTCCTCCATTCATGCGCAAAGCAACAGGAATTGAATCAACAGGGTTAACTCCCCAGTTTCTGATCAAGATTTCAACTTGACTATTCGCTCCTGCCATGCACGATGGCAAAATACCAGCACTTGGATTTAAAATTTCTAATGCACCAAGGTCATTCTGATTGCAATTCAAATCACTTGGTTCTCTTTCAATGGCAATAATTCTTCTGCCCGTAACTCCATTTTGAACTGCAGCTATAGATACATACTCTGTTTCAGTTAGCGAAAGACCATTTAAAACAATTGGGGCTGACGTTGTATATGCGACCGAATCCATATAATCTCCAATAATTCGGTAAACGATATAACCGTCGGCATTGTTAAGCTCATCCCAAACAAATAATGAAGAATCTGCACACGTCCAAACATGCTCCAAACTTGATGGTTGACCCAAGATGTTGAATGAAGCATCACTTGTACCCATTGTTGTACCTCGCTCTACTTTTACTCGTACTTGATTCGAAATTATTTCCGGAACCGTCCAGTCATAGTATCGATCATCTGCATTGATTCCTGCAGTCAACACGTTCCATGTCATTCCATTATCGGCACTATAGGATAGGTCAAACGTTAAGTTGCTATCGCAAGCATCCCATCTTATTCTTTCCGTATCATTTGGAACAAATTTCTCTCCACCGTGCGGATGCGTCACGAAGATTTCATCATAAACAAACTCATAGGTCATGAAATATTTTTGTGGACCTTGCGGAATCATGGTTCCTGCAACTGATAATTGGTACGTTCCAGAAGTAGGATTGTCTATCGTTACTTGTTCTGTATTATTCAATGTATCTGTTGCCCGAACCGCAAAATCATCTAAGGTCAATGTATCAAGCGCTGGGTTTAGCACCCATGGTTGATAGTCGAATGCGTTTGGGTCTTGGAGCACAATATCAATGTCATTTACAATCGCCCGTGTTGTAATTCCTGCTGTTGCTTCCCAATCGGCCCAATAAACCAATACTTTTACTTCTTTAACATTGGCAGGAACTGTAATTGTATGGTTATTACTACCTCCTTGCGAAATAGTAGCTGTTAAAAATTGACTTTGACGAACAACTTCATACGCTCTTCTTGCATTGACATGACCAAAACCTGTTTTAAAATCAGGCCCCGGATTTAGCATATCGTCGGCGGTATTCAAAAGCACTGCTTTCAACAATCCTGAATGCGGAATTACGCCACCATTGTGAAAACTGTAAGCTTGATTCAATTGTCCGAAAATTCCGCCTAAATTTGGCGATGCATGTGATGTCCCTCCAGGTCCAGGAGCAACAATATGAGGAAGAATTCTACCGTCTCTAGCTGGTCCTCGACTGCTGAATCCAGTCAAAGTTCCATTGTCACCAGAAGAACCAACATCAAAAATATTCTTTGCCATTTTTGTAATACCCGTAATATTTCCCCATCCAGCACCATTGGCATAACACGTTCCGCTTCCTGCATTTCCAGCAGAGTGCGTGATCATAAATGTAGGATTTACACGAACATAGTTATCATAACTCGCACTACCAGAACCGTACGTTTCGGAGGCTCCTTGACATCCCCAACCGTAGGATCGATTAACAATAACGACGCCATTTGAAACAGCATCAGCATTACTTAATCCAGAATAGATTTCTGCTCCAAATGCTGTTCCCCGTTCCAAAGGATTGATGTTTCCAGCACCACTCATTCTAAGCGAGACTCCGGTTTTGTGCCCACTTACGCTACCTGTTCCTTCATACGTTCTATCAATTCGACTTCTGAAATTCGGGGCTTGAAGTGTGTCTACAATTCCACCCTCATCCACACCTATTTTAACCCCAGAACCATCGAAATAGTAGTTCTTACCTGGATTCTCAGAAATGTATGTGCTGATTCCTCTTTCTCGTTCTTCCTTAATTCCTTCAAATTCAATTGGCGGTTCAATGAATTCAATATACTGCACCAATGGATGGTTTGAGAGTTCCAAAAGTGATGTCAAAGGGCATTCTATTTCCACCCATGATTTTTCAACATTTACTGTCTTTATGTTTGATGTAAATCCCTTCGCAATTGCAGCATAATCTATTCCTGCATCTTCTTTCCAAAAAAGTACTCTTACCTCAATATTATCACTGTTTCCTGAATGAGAAGGGATAATTCCAGACCGCATTTCTTCAGGCATTTTCCAGTCTTTTGAAATCCTAATTACATTTCTCACGTCCGATTCTACTAAAATGGAAAGATCTAAATCCTTATTGATTTTAGTGATCCATGCAAAGTTTGGAACGTAATTTAGTAACTCTATTCCTTTAAGACTTAACAATTTTTTGTCCTCCGTTGTTGGAATGTTATTCAATTGTAAAAGGGCGTAAACGCTGTTGTTGAATCTTACATTTGAATCAGATTTGATTGAATTCCAATTAGTTTCTAAATCATTTTCAATCAGAATTGGCAAATTAGAAACGTGAATCTTATAGTTTTGAACTCTATCCTGACTTATAGCGGTCCAAGGAAATGCAATAGCTATAAAAATGTATCCTAGTTTTCGAATCATAGCAACTAAGATATGGACTATTATTCATATTCCTTAAAGATTCTTAATACTGTTTTCTGTTATTCTTGAACTTTCTCCTTTTCCTGTTTCCGATTGTATTCTCGAATGATCAATCGAGAGCCACGGTCGTATTTGATATAGCGCCACGTCCAATTTGCAAAAACAATCAATCTATTTCGGTATTCTACAAGGAGCATTAAGTGCACAAACATCCAAATAAGCCAAGCGATGTATCCTGAAAAGTGAAAGCGTTTCAAATCGACAACAGCCCTGTTACGCCCAATAGTAGCCATTGTTCCTTGATCTTTGTAAACAAATGGTTTCATTTTTTTTGATTTCGGTTTTTTATTCAAGTTTTTCGCCAACCAATCTCCCTGTTGCCCCGCTACGGATGCCAACATAGGATGACCACGTGGATGTTTTTCATCAATCATTTCTGCGATATCGCCGAGCGCATACACATCCTTTTGATTCAATGTCTCGTTAAATACATCGACGGGCACTCGACCTGATTTTGATCCTTCCAAATCAATTCCTTCAATCGTAATTGCTTTTACACCAGCTGACCAAATCACAGATCGTGATTCGAACACTCCATTATTTGTAACAACGGATTGACCATCATAGCTTTCAACAAGCGTTTCGAGCCAAATATTAACGCCCATTTCTTTTAAGAATTTAGCGCTCTTTTCCGATGCATTTTCGCTCATTGCAGAAAGTACTCTGGCGGAGCCCTCAACCAAATGAATTTGCATTCGACGTACATCTAAATCAGGATAATCCTTAGGCAAAACATGGTCTTTCAATTCTGATAATGCACCTGCCAACTCAACACCCGTAGCTCCTGCACCAACAATAACGAAATTCATTAAGCGATTTTGTTCTTCAATGTCCGTCAAATTCAATGCATCTTCAAAATTTTGTAAAATCATACTTCGAAGATCCAAAGATTGAGTCAAGGACTTCATTGGAGTTGTCATCTGCTCGAATTGCTTGTTGTTAAAGAAATTATTTGCTGCTCCAAGCGCCACAACAAGGTGATCGTATTGAACTGCACCAATAGTTGTATTCACTACTTTATTATCATGGTCTACAGTCAAAACCTCCGTCTTTCGAAAGTGAAAGCGCTTTTTCCCCTTAAAAATCTTCCGTATCGGATAAGTAATAGAATCAGGCTCCAAACCAGATGTCGCCACTTGGTACATTAAAGGTTGAAATGTATGGTAATTATGTTTGTCGAAAAGAACAATTTGATACTTGTTACTGTCGATTTTTTGGATAAATTTTATTCCAGCAAATCCACATCCTAAAACAACAATTCTGGGCAAATCTATTCGCGGTATATTCATTTAATAAAGGTCGGTATTATACACTCTTTTTACAAGACAAAAAGCGAAAAGTACACGAGCCTATCCAAAACATAGATTATAGCTGCGTAATAGTAGCAAATTGAATGATTATTCCGAGTTAAATTCTCCAGATTACTCCGAAGAAGAAACCATTTATCCCAGAGAAAGAAGGATGATATAGAGAGACTCGATGAAAATATAAATAAAGGCAATACTAATTTCTATTCTGAATTACTACATTTGGAATGAATCTAATTAAATACAAACATATGTCATTTGAATTACCTGAATTACCATATGCATACGATGCATTGGAGCCACATATTGATGCTAGAACGATGGAGATCCACCATTCTAAGCACCACAACGGATACACGAACAACTTAAACAACGCGATTGCGGGTACTGAGTTTGAAGGAAAGTCTATCGAGGATATTTTAAAAACATGTTCGGATTCACCTGCTGTTAGAAACAACGGTGGTGGGTATTGGAACCACGGATTGTTTTGGGAAGTAATGTCTCCAAACGGTGGTGGAGCTCCGACTGGAGATCTTGCTGCTGCAATTGACAATGCTTTCGGATCATTCGATGCTTTTAAAGATGCTTTTTCAAAAGCTGCAGCAACTAGATTTGGTTCTGGTTGGGCTTGGCTTTGTGTAAAAGACGGAGTACTTGAAGTTTGTTCTACACCAAACCAAGACAACCCTATCATGGGCCATGGATGCGGTGGAACGCCAATTCTAGGGTTGGATGTTTGGGAGCATGCTTATTATTTGAATTATCAAAACAGACGTCCTGATTACATCAACGCATTTTTCAATGTTGTTAACTGGGATAAAGTAAGCGCGAATTTCGCAGGAGCTTAGTTCGATGCATAATCAAATCGAATAATCGATCGACTACGCGATTACAAAACCTTAATAAATACCGGCTTGATTAATTTCAGGTCGGTTTTTTTTGTGGAAATAAACCCTGCTATTGAATTCGTTCGCTAAGTCGAAGAATAATCGAATCTAACGATCAAAAAGCAAAGCGATTCCAAATTTCAAGACGGAAATTTATTTCTAGCACAATTGTTGTAACTCTTTTGGCGTTATTAACTTATACCATTAAATATCTCCAGTTATGCGTACGACATTCTCCAACAAGTTTCTCTTTGTATTTTCTATACTCCTTTTATTGTTCTTGATATTTGCATTTGTATATGCGGATGGGTCGGCAGTTATTGAGAAAAAAATAAGCGTTGAATCAGGTTCTGAAGCAGGAAACTTATTTGTGAACGCGTCGAATCAGTGAATGAATTAGGCATATTGAAGCTATAAATGCCAATGGCAAAAGCGGCGTTAAATAACGCTCTTCATTCAAACGTTGAACAAACACCAAATACAAAATCGTTATTACAGACGAAAGACAAATAAGCCACAATAAAACAGGAACATTTCGTCCAAATATTGAAAGAATAAATAGTGCTAAGATTCCAAATAAAACGGCCAATAAGCAACTCCAACGCAGTGCTTCCATCCCAATTGCCCCTCGAAATTTCACTTGAAAAATCGTGAGATGGAGGTGAGAATTCACGAACAGTTCTGTAGCACTGCTTATTGGCGTTTTTACAAAAGCATCCAATATGTTCTCTTTCGCCAACTTCGTTGTTAAAGCATTCGCGTGTTTGACGAAAGCCGTTTCTTCATCCAATTCCTCGTTTAAATTCTGATTTGAGATCCCTGACAGTTCAAGCGCACTTACTTCTTGGTATTCGTGCAAAATTGGCTCTAATTCCGCTCGGTATTTCTCCGGAATATTCAATAATGCTCTTTCTCGGACGACTTCTGAAGTATCTGTAAGCAACGGACCTATTGTTTCATGAAAGCGATCGCTTTTGTATTCCCAGACCTTAAACAAATTCCCAAGCGCTTCGTGAGGCGGTCTGTAAAATGAATGGTTGGTATACGAATAGATTGGATGCATTCCCATTGATCCTGAAATGCTCATCACTCGGACTTGCCACATTGTGAACGGCAAAAATATAAGTAGGCTTAAAGCGGCCAATTTGGCTCTTCGCTTGAGTAATAAGTAAACCATGAAAACGATTACAAACACAATCAATTGGGGGCGTACAAGCAACAAGAATCCATTTGAAAGAAAGCATCGGAAGCTTAACATTTGAGAACTCCCTTGATTTGCTTGAAGGAGTTTTGTCCATTCGTAAATCGACCACAAAAGCAATACCGGAGTAATTCCTTCGGTTATTGAATGGTAAATGAACCCGCTGAAATTGGGTAAAAGTGAATACAACGCCGTTGAAACCAGGGCCCACTTCAGATTTAAACCATATTGGATGAGAAGTTTAAATACCAAAAGAATTGAGAGGAAAAAACCAAGAATTTGAATGATTTTAACGATTACATATGGGTTTGCTGGATAGAGGTATGAACCTGCTAAATAAAGCATCCCGTATCCTGGAGGCCGCTGATAGTAGGAACTGTTTCCAGTCGAATTGTCCTTCCATGTTCCGCTGTCCTTCAAATTCATGGGCGGCTGAACATAACTGGCATCATCGGTAGTACGAATGATTCCGTGGTCCGTTTTATCCGGGTTTACTTTTTCGACATAAGTCAAATTGTATTCTTGCCAGATTACGGCGAGAACAGTTCCTAGGAACGCAATAAGAAGAACACTATATTTAGATCTCAAACGAAGAGTTTACGCTAGCTCAGGCATATTAATAGCCACCACTTGCTTCACTTCAGGGGCCATTTTTTTGACTTGTTCTTCAAGTCCTGCTCTGAGTGTCATCATCGACATCGAGCAATCACTACAAGCACCAAGTAAGCGAACAACAACCGTTGCATCGTCTTTAATTTCAACAAGTTCCATGTTGCCACCATCTGCTTCCAAAAATGGACGCAATTGATCCAATGCTTCCAAAACCTTAACTTTAATTACTTCTTTGTTGATTGACATTTTATTCGTCTTTAGCCGTTTTTACGCGCTCTACGAATTTACGAACTAATTCATCAAAAGCCTCAGAAATCGGTGTGTTTTCTTGGAAAACAGCTGGTCTTCCAACATCACCTGCTTCGCGTACACCTTGTACCAATGGAATTTGTCCTAAAAATGGCACATCCATTCCAGCAGCTAAGTTCTTAGCTCCGTCGCGTCCGAATATATAATACTTGTTATCGGGCAGTTCAGCCGGTGTAAACCACGCCATATTCTCAATAATTCCCAAAACAGGAACTTTGATCGTATCCAATTTGAACATGTTCACTCCTCTTCTTGCATCAGCCAACGCCACTTCTTGAGGTGTACTGACAATTATTGCTCCATCCAATGGAACGGTTTGCACTAACGATAAATGTATATCACCAGTACCAGGAGGCAAATCAATTAAAAGGTAATCCAATTCTCCCCAATGCGCATCCGTGAACATTTGGGTTAAGGCCTTCGAAGCCATTGGCCCTCTCCACACCACAGCATTATCCTGATCCGTGAAAAACCCTATGGATAGAATTTTAATTCCGTGGCTTACTACAGGGTTAATCTTTGGAACTCCATCAATATCTAGCATTGTTGGCCGGTCTTCTACAACATCAAACATTGTCGGCATAGAAGGTCCATAAATATCTGCATCAACAATTCCTACTTTGAAACCTGCCTTCGCCAATCCACCAGCTAAATTTGCAGTAATTGTAGATTTTCCAACCCCCCCTTTTCCCGATGCAATTGCAACAATGTGCTTTACTTCTGGTAAAATTTTTCGTTGGTTGGCACTTTCGATTTCTTTTGCTGGCATTGCCGCTACTTCACAAGAAATTTCAAGATCTTTACCAAACTTATTCTTCAAGTTGAATTCTACCGCCTCCTGCATTCTACGTCTGGCATGCAATGCTGGATTAGACACCAAAACCCTTAGCGAAACCGAGTTGTTTTCAATTTTTAAATCTTCAACTAAATTAGCTGTGACTATATCTTTTTTTAGATCTGGCTCCATTATAACAGCCAGCACGTCTAGGACGTTCTCTCTTACCAATTCCATGATTTTCCTAAGGGATTCTTCGAATTAACTTGCCATTTTCGGCTTAAATGAGCGAATCGATTTGGCCATCAACTCAATGATTTTCTTTTCGAAACCTTCTTCTCTTGATTCAAGCGCGTATGTCACACCATCAATTGTTTTTTGTCCGTAAACGTGATATGTTTTGTGCTCAACTCCTACTAAAGGGGAGGCTTTGTCTGTTCCTTTGACTAAAAGTATTCTTTCGTAAACGATCAAATCTTCATCATCTACCAAATACCTTACTTTAAAAAATTTCTTTGCTTCCAACTCCTTCTTCTCAACCTTCACCAAGTTACTGATAGAAGCATAGTCCTCAATGTGCATCGAGAAGTTTGGTCCTACATTTATTTCCCAATAGATATCGTCTTGAACGTGTTGAACATCAGGCCTTGTTGAAGCTCCAATATTTGCCGTTTCGTCTGGCAAAAAGATATACGCTTTAACACCATGATCTGTCATGTCAAATGCTTGAAATTCGTAATAATCTTCGTTAATATCAATCTTACCTGTATCCTGTTTTTCCGGTTTAGGATCAGAGCAAGAATTAAACATGAGCATTGACCCGACGACCCCTGCAACAATTAAACTTTTAGACGGAACTGGCTTTAACATAATCTTCTATTTCAAAAGCATTAATAAAATGCGTTATGCAAATATACAAAATGCTTTGAATGAACGATTAATCTCACATAATCAAAACACCTTTCTCACCAATAAGCGGGATGGACTTCATGTTTTCTTCGGAAATAGTCTCGGGAACAAAAATGAATTTCTTGTCATACATTTTGTCATGGCTCCAAAAACTCACCCAATATTCATTTGAAAGACCAAATACATCTTCAATAATGGGTTCGATCAATGCGAATTCATTGGGCATCAATAAATCTATTTTATGACGTAACGTTGAAGTTTCTGTTTTTTTTCCCGAATTAACATTCATGCCGTAGCCTTTGCTTGTCACGAGAATCTCATCAATGATTTCGTCTCTTAAATTCAGAATGTAAACGTTGTAAAGTCTTTCATTTAATTCGTTCAAACTTTGAACAACTGCAACTCCGACATTTTCGACTTTGGGCCCTAGAAGTTCGTCACGCATTTAATCTTTTATTTGGGATGCTAAATTTTTACCGAGTGCAATATATTCAAATATGCCAAGACAATGTCCAATTCTATGCTTATTTTGCTCTACGAAAACAGTGTCATTTTTACGGTTTTCTGGAATCTCGAAATCAGGTTTTCTTTTTGTTCCTAAGCGAACAATTAGCAGATTTTCTTCGGGTATACAAATCAAGTATTGACCACGAATCCCCCGACAATAATAGGCTGGGTATTCTCCTCCTCGATAGGTCCACATGTGCAATCCATATCTTGAATTTGGCAACCCTTCCATTGTGGAAAGAGAATTTTCAGCTACCATTTCTTCGTAATACCAATGTGGAATAATTTGTTCACCATCGTAAACGCCTTTGTTTAAAATAAGCTGACCCAATCGAGCATAATCGCGAGCATTGGCATACAAACAACAGAATGCTTTTTCAGTTCCGTATTTTTTATCCAAGCTCCAATACGCATCGCCCTGCATTCCAATTTTCGACCAAATTTTCAATTCAGTATAAGCACTCAAAGTCATTTCAGTCACCTTTTCAATGATCATTCCAAGCAGTTGAGAATTTCCACTTTGATAATTGAAAATGTCCCCCGGCTCGCTTATCCTTTTTTGCCTTCCTAAATGTCCCCTTAAATTTGTTCCGTAATAGGATTCGGCATTATCAGATAACGGATTCGCGCTACTTTCAATCCAATTTAATCCAGAGGCCATTTCTAATAAGTGGCGAATTGTTATAATCCTTCTCGCATGATCTTCGTATTCAGGAAGGTATGTGTAAACGTTATCGTCAAGACTTCCAATCTTGCCTTCGTCCACTGCGATACCAATTAGAAGGGACACAATCGTTTTGGACATTGAAAACGAATTGGAATAGGAATTCTCGTCATGATCACCCCAATATTCTTCGTAAATAAGTTCGTTATCCTTCATGACCAAAAGCGCTTTGGTATCTAGCTCATCAATATACCTTCTGACATCTGTTGGAATTTTCAAAGATTCAGATTGTTTGTGTTTCTTTAAGTCCGAGACCTCTCCTGCTCTTTTAATATGAGAGCTGTGAAAGACATCCAAGTCATAGATTGAAGGACCTGAGCGACCTTTGAGGTATGTGTTGGCAATCCCCTTGTAGAGATACAACCGACCTGAAAGGATGATAAACGCATTTATCAAAACAAAGATGATTAAAAATACGATCATGAATTTTTCTGAGTTTCTTCTACGCGTTACATATTCTCGTATGAATATCGGAATTGTCGTGCCAACTTTTCTTTTAAGACCGATGACACTTCTACAAAGTCAACAGTTCTGCCCAATTCATTCTCCATTGAAGTTACGGCTTTATCTTGGATTCCACAAGGAACAATATACGAAAAATAAGACAAGTCTGAATTGACGTTAAACCCTATTCCGTGCATGGTAACCCACCTTGAACTTTTGACCCCAAAGGCACATATTTTTCGCGCTGTAGGCTTATCTCCATCAATCCAAACACCTGTTAATCCGTCTACTCTTCCGGATTCTATTCCATACTCAAGCAAAGTTTGAATCACTGCTTCTTCCAAATAGCGTAGGTATTTATGAATGTCTGAAAAGAAATGGTCCAAATCAAAAATTGGATAGACAACCAATTGTCCAGGTCCGTGATACGTAATATCACCACCCCGATTGATTTCATAATAGCGCGCTTCCTTTTCAGCGAGCGTGTTTTCATCCAATAAAAGATGTTCCTTTTTTCCGCTTTTTCCGAGTGTATAAACATGCGGATGCTCACAGAACAAAATATAATTTTGAGTAGGTTCAGACGATTCTTCTTTTCGAATGCGAATCTTTTGATCAACTGTTCCTTTAAACAGGGTTTCTTGATATTCCCATGCCTCCTTATAATCTATTAATCCAAGGTTCTTGTACTTTACAACGGGCATTAGAATTTAGACAATTCCGTTTTCAAGAAATCAATAACAGTAATATCAATTGGATCTGTGTTTTCCATTTCAGCAAGGTAAAGTGAAGCCCAATCTACAATGTTGATAATGTAAATCGATTGTTCAATTTGACTTTCTCCCTTTGCTTGAATAGAATGAACAGTTGAATAGACTTCAATTTTGCTTTTTGTAATCTCGATTCTCTTGTCATTTCTTGTATGGTTCCCTTTCGTATCAATGAATACAGCTGCGAAACGTTCGTCTCCACCTCCCCATCCAACTAATTCGTTGTGGTTCATTTCAGGAATCGAATGGCTCCAACCTAAGGCCTTTCCATTCTCATTAAACTGCTGACGTGCTCGAACCAATACTGGCTCATAATCAGACGTTCCATACCAAATACCAACTTTTCCTGTCAAGTATTCAGCTAATTTTCTTGCTTCTGCTTTGATTCCAACTTCTTCTTTCATGATCAATTGCTGACCTGCCATCATTTCTTCAAGTCGTTTTGCATCAGCCATTCCCAATTGAATGAAAATATTAACCAATTGAACGATTGAAAAGGCAAGTGCCGTTCTCGGAGGGTTTCCACCAGGGACAACAACGACGTCAAATCCGTTGGATTCGCATAACTCAAGCATTTTTCCACCCGAAGTGATTCCGATAATATGTGCTCCTTTCGCAACAGCTTCTTCAACTGCGCTTATTGTTTCTTCTGTATTTCCAGAATAAGACGATCCAATCACTAAAGAATTCTTTGAAACAAAGGCAGGAAGACTGTAATCTTTAACAACTGTGACTGAAGCTGACAATTCACTCTCTAACCATTTGGCAACCAAATTTCCTCCAATACCAGACCCTCCCATTCCACAAATAACAATATTGTGAATTTCGTTTTTAGGTTGTTGAAAATTTGCTTTTAAAGCAATTTCTTTTGCTTCTAAAAAGTTGTTCGGGAATTCACTAATTAATTGGTTCATTTCGCTCATAAGACGTAAAGTTAAAATAACAACGAACACTAATGTACGTTGATTCTATATTCTTCGAAAAAAGAATCATATTGTTTCAAAAAAAGAAGAATATTTTCAGTAAAAGGGGTTTGGAATCGTAATTTTGTACAAAAGAAGGTTATGAAAGCAAAAACAGCAAAAGAGACTTTATCTATTACTACAAAGGTTGTTTTACCGAATGACACAAATACATTGGGCAATTTGTTCGGTGGTGAATTATTGGCTTGGATGGATGTCATTTCGAGTGTTGCAGCGCATAGACACTGCAAGCGCGTCGTTGTTACTGCGGCTGTCAATAATGTTTCGTTTAAACAACCCATTCAACAAGGTTCAATTGTAACTTTGGAAGCGAAAGTCTCTCGTGCGTTTTCGTCTTCAATGGAGGTGTTTGTAGATGTCTTTGTAGAAGACCATCTAACTGGAGTAAGAGAAAAATCAAATGAGGCGATTTATACCTTTGTAGCTGTCGATCAGAATGGTGGTCCGATTCAAGTTCCTGAATTAATTCCAGAATCGAAAGAGGAAAAACAACGTTTTGAAGGCGCATTAAGGAGAAAACAACTTGGATTGATCTTGGCAGGTAAAATGGATCCTAAGGAAGCGACAGAGTTAAAGAAATTGTTTTTGGGGTAGTAATCTGTGGATATTGGATATTAGGTCGCTTTGCTTTTAGATGTTGGATATTAGAATTTAGACGGTTTTAGTCGTTAAATTAATATCGATTTCAAAGAATCAATTAAACACCTAAATTCTAATATCTAAAAGCGCAGCGATCCAAAAAGGAGTTTACGACTGATCCAAAAAGGAGCTTGTGATCGAACCCACATCTTGCATTTCCATGCACTTAAAGTGCCCTTTTGGACATTTCTGAAATCCAATTTTTGAACAAGGTCGACAAGAAAGGTCTTTTACTTCGTGGATAATAGCTTTCGCCTTTCCTGATGGTAAATAGGCGTACATTCCTAAATCGGGAACTGTATTCCCCCAAACAGTTGTCATAGAAACACCGAAACATGAAGCGATGTGCATCATACCTGTATCGTGCGTCAATAAATGTTGGCTTTGCCTAACGATACTGGCACTTTGCTGTAGGTTGAATTTACCGCAGGCGTTGATAATTGTATTCTCCTTTAAAGCTTCGCAGATTTCATTGGCAACATCAGAGTCATCGCTTCCACCGATTAAAACGACCGGCGTCTTCACTTTTGCTAATACCTCTATTAATTTGGCTGTCGGTAGACGTTTGGTTGCAAATTGAGCCCCAATCGCAACAGATAGATACGAATCAAATCCAAATTGCTGTTGAACATTTACCTCATTTTCAGGATTGATGTAAAATTCACATTCCTTTCCGTCATTTTTAACATCTAGGTGATTGACCGTTTCAAAATACCGATCTACAATGTGCAAAGCGGGCATTCGATTGATCTTCAATTTCACCAACATCCATTTCTTCCAATTCAGTTTTCGAACGGTTTTTGAAGGTTTTTGAAGTTTACTTTTGAGTGACTTTGATCGAATGTTATTGTGAAGATCGATCACCCAATCATACTGTTCTTTCTTAAGATCCATAATAACCTCATCCACCGATTTTTCAATCGCAAACACCTTATCAACCCTTGGGTTTGAACTTACGATTGAAGAAAATGATTTTTTTGTAAGGTAATGGAGTTCGACAGGCTCACTCCCCTGCTCACTTAGCTTTTTGCTCTGTTTACCTAATTGTTCTTTTAACCCACGAATAACAGGCGAGGTAAGTACAATATCTCCTATGGAGCTAAACCGAACAATAAGAATTTTCACGCAGTAAAAGTACTTGTTTTTATAAAAGGCCAATATGTAACTTTGATTACACTACAATTCACGCAAGATTTGTTATTTTGTTGCATGGCTTCATTAAAAGAAATTATTCAATCAGACACACCCACATTAATTGACTTTCACGCAACCTGGTGTGGACCATGCAAGGCAATGGCTCCCGTTTTAGATCAAGTGAAAAATGATTTGGGAGCAGGCGTGCGCATCTTAAAAATTGATGTCGATAAAAACCCACAAGCCGCATCAGCATATAATGTTCGTGGTGTCCCAACCTTTGTTTTGTTCAAATCAGGAGAAATGAAGTGGCGACAAAGCGGAGGAGTTGACCGGAATTCTTTGGTTCTTAGAATAAAATCACTTTTTATTTAATCCGGCCGATTGAACACTATTACATTTATAATTACTAAACCTCTATTTTGCTGCCCCCCTTTAAAATCAACGCTAATCGAGTCACTTATGGCCAAAAAATTGATTAAAAAAGTAAATTTTACACCTATT
This sequence comes from Salibacteraceae bacterium, assembly GCA_047628775.1. Classification (GTDB taxonomy): domain Bacteria; phylum Bacteroidota; class Bacteroidia; order Flavobacteriales_D; family Crocinitomicaceae; genus UBA4466. The sequence goes on from JBLHVW010000039.1 coordinate 16,713, forward strand.
ACTAAATCGGTTTCCGCTAAGGTCTTTAAAGAGAATTTTTGCTCCTTACTCATTATTTATCCCGTAAACTTGCAGTTAAACCGATAAAAATCTACTTTTGCCCCCTTAAATTACTATAACTAATAATTATGGAACAGAACTTAATATACATACTGCCAGCATTCGGTATTCTCGGATTGGTATATATGTTTTTCCTTTCTTCTTGGGTAAAGAAACAACCAGAGGGAAGTGACAAAATGAAAAAATTATCAGGATACATTGCAGACGGTGCATTGGCATTCTTGAAAGCAGAATACAAAATGCTAGCTGTGTTTGTAATAATCGCTGGTGCTGCACTTGGGGTTCTTGCTGCTACAGAAATGATACACGCGGGACTCTTTATTGTAGTTGCATTTGTTATCGGTGCAGTTTTCTCAGCAGTAGCTGGAAATATCGGAATGCGTATTGCTACGAAAGCAAACGTTAGAACTGCTGAAGCAGCAAAAACGAGTTTACCACAAGCAATGAAAGTTGCATTTAGAGGTGGCACGGTAATGGGGCTTGGTGTTGCTGGTTTGGCTGTATTTGGTCTTTCTACAATCTTCATCTTCTTAATCGTGAATGCTGGAGGAACTGAGAAGGCTCTTGAAGGACACACCATGATTGTGATTCTTGAAACATTGGCTGGTTTCTCTTTAGGAGCTGAGTGTATAGCACTATTCGCTAGAGTTGGTGGAGGTATCTACACGAAAGCTGCTGATGTTGGAGCTGATTTAGTAGGTAAAGTAGAGGCTGGAATTCCAGAAGATGACATTAGAAACCCAGCAACAATTGCTGATAACGTTGGTGACAACGTAGGAGATGTTGCAGGAATGGGAGCTGATTTGTTTGGTTCGTATGTAGCAACAATGTTAGCTGCAATGGTATTGGGTAACTACTTGCTCGGTCAAAATCCTGATGGCTACTTCACGAAATTCGATGGAATGGGACCTATCTTAATGCCTGTTTTCATTGCTGGTGTTGGAATTATCTTCTCGATCATGGGATCTTGGGTGATTAAAATTAAAAGTAATGACGCCAAAGAAAAGCAAGTTCAAGGAGCTTTCAACCTTGGAAACTGGGGTTCTTTAGCTGTAACAGCTGTCGCTTCTTTCTTCATCATTAAATGGATGCTTCCAGCAGAAATGAATATGAGTTTCTTTGGTGAAGCTGATCAAACGATTGGATACAACAGAGTATTTTATGCTGTATTGATTGGATTGGCAGTAGGTGGATTAATTTCTATGTTAACGGAGTACTACACAGCAATGGGTAAGAAGCCAGTTAATAATATTATTGCGAACTCTTCTACGGGCGCAGCAACAAACATTATCTCTGGTTTATCTTTGGGTATGATGTCAACTGCAGCTCCAATTATTCTTTTCGCTGCTGCGATTTGGGGAGCGTATGCTTGTGCTGGATTCTACGGAGTTGCAATCGGAGCTTCGGCGATGATGGCAACAACTGCTCTTCAATTGGCGATTGATGCTTTCGGACCGATTGCTGATAACGCTGGTGGTATTGCTGAGATGTCTGAGCTTGATCCAGAAGTTAGACAAAGAACTGATATTTTAGATGCTGTTGGTAACACAACTGCTGCTGTTGGTAAAGGATTCGCGATTGCTTCTGCTGCATTAACTGCATTGGCATTGTTTGCTGCATTTGTAACGTTTACTGGTATTGATGGAATTAACATCTTTAAAGCGAATGTTTTGGCTGCCTTATTTGTTGGAGCAATGATTCCAGTTGTATTCTCTGCATTAGCAATGAGTGCTGTAGGTAAAGCTGCAATGGCAATGGTGAAAGAAGTTAGACGTCAGTTCAAAGAGATTCCCGGTATCATGGAATACAAAGCTGAACCAGAATACGATAAGTGTGTTGATATTTCGACTAAGGCGGCATTGAAAGAAATGATGCTTCCCGGATTAATCACAATTGTTTCTCCAATCATCATTGGGTTTGCAATGGGAGCGGAGGCACTTGGAGCTTATATGGCTGGTGTAACTGTTTCTGGTGTTCTTTGGGCAATCTTCCAGAACAACGCTGGTGGTGCATGGGATAACGCAAAGAAATCTTTTGAAGCTGGTGTCATGATTGATGGTGAAATGTCTTACAAAGGTTCTGAAGCCCACAAAGCTGCAGTAACTGGAGATACAGTTGGTGATCCTTTCAAAGATACTTCTGGTCCTTCAATGAACATCTTGATTAAATTGACTTGTCTTATTGGATTGGTTATCGCTCCTATGTTAGTTGACGGTTCATCTAGCGAAGATAAGAACAATGCTAATGGCGCTCCAACCGAATGCTGTGGTTCTATGAAAGAATGTAGCGCAGATGGTGCAAAATTTCACGCAAACATGAAGTGTGATGTTTCTAAATGTTCAGAGATGACTTTAGATCAGTGCATGGCAATGTGTGATGAAAAAGGGTGTTCTGCTGAAGAAAAAGAGATGTGCAAATCAATGTACAACGAAGCAGGTGAGTTTGTAGGTCACGGTGATCAAAAAATGTTGTAAAGACAAAGTATCTTTTGAAAAGAAAGACGAAGATAAAGTTGACGCTTAAATAGAAGTCAACCTTTCTAAATATTAAAAACGCCTCCTCCGTTAAACTGTGGAGGCGTTTTTTTGCTCTTTATTTTAATGAATACTGTATCGGTTTGATCGTAAATATATTTCAAAAATATATTCTTATCCCATGATTTAGATTGTTATTTCAGTCGGATTCATCCACAAAATTTAGGCAATAACAGCCTAGAAATTATGACAACGTGGAATGGTTATGAATGTGAAAATGATTTATTTGTGAACCCTTTTCAAAAGATCCGTTTTCATCCGGGTAATTTCCCAACAAACCACAGGTAGATTTCCAGATAAAACTCAATCAAAAAAAACCATACTACGTATTCGGAATAAATCGTGAATCATTTTTGAACCCAACTTCGAATGAGGTGTACTTGGTTCAAAATAAATTCAAATGAAATCAACTCTAATTATTATCGCAACGCTATTTGTCAGCAATCTAACTTTAGCAGCAGATACGTTAAGCACAGATATAAAGAAGGCAACTGTTTTTTTAAGTGGAGCGCAAGTCTTTCGAGAATCGAAGACCACTTCAATTAAAAAAGGAGTCCATGAAGTCATTATCAAAGATGTTTCCCCTTTTCTAAATCAAGGACATATTGAGGCGACGGCGAATGGAACTTTTTTAATTCTAGACGTTCAATACCAAACGGAATACGTTGCACCATTGGCCAATCCTCCAGTGATTGTTCCTGCAAAAATTCAAAAAGAAATCAATTGGCTAAACGATACTTTGCTTTTTATCAGTTTCGAGAGAGAACGCATTCAATCCAAACTCAATAATTTAAACGAGGAAATGAGAATGGTTACTGAAAATCAATTGATTAAATCAGGTGGAATTAGTGATACTTTGCCTGAATTTAGAAACATCGTTGATTTTTACCGAGTCAAACTCGATGAAATTAACGAGCTGATTCACATTTGGAAAAAGAAACAACATTATTCAAAAGCCAGAGAAGGCAAGTTCCAAAACCGATTGAACGAATTGAATAATTACTCAAGAAACATAAAGCAACCCTTGACGCCAGCGCGCACAAGACATCATATTTTAGTGACTACGTATTCGGATGTTGCGACGAGCGGAAAAATCAATGTAAATTATTTGGTGCCGAATGCAGGTTGGATGCCCGCTTACGATTTAAGAGCAGACAATACAGTTGATCCCATGTCTATCACATACAAAGCGAGCGTTTACCAAAGTTCAGGTGAAGATTGGAAAAACGTACGCCTTACGCTTTCAACATACAATCAAAATTGCTTTTCAACGAAACCTACTACGGGTGTTTGGAGATTGGATTACACGACCTATAAAAGCAATAAAGTTCAGGTGAATCCCGGAGATGTAAATGTGAATTTTCAAGCACAAAATCAAATGTCCGAGGTTTTCACTTCAGAGGCCGACTTAATAAAAGCTCAATCTGGCTATCAAAACAAAGCCCTAAAGAACAATGAAACTATAAATTTCAACCAGCAATTTATTTCACTTCAGAGCATGGCCAGTATCAGTCAAAACTTTTCAAACGTTGAGTTCGAAGTAAAACTTCCCTACTCGATAAAAGCAGATGGAAGTCAAAAATTGATAGTTGTTACGACCGAGAAAGTAGATGCCGTCTTCTCACATTACATGCTACCAAGAGCCAACAAGAACGCATTTTTACTTGCTCGAATTGGAAATTGGGAAAATCTAAGTTTGTTGCCCGGAAAAGCGAATATTTACTTCAATCAAACAATTGTGGGAAGCACTCAGATTGATCCGTCTATTTTATCTGACACCATGGAGGTTACAATGGGCCGCGATCAAGGAATTGTTTCCTCTCGAAAAAAGATTGGTGAAGAACAAGACAAAAGAAACCTTGGGAAGAATATTAGGAAGACATACACCTTCGAAATCAAAATAAAAAACAGTACGAAAGGCGAAATCAACCTTACCTTAGAGGATCAAATTCCTGTTACAAAAAATGAGGAGATCATGATTTTACTTGTGGATGATGGAGGAGCTACATTCAATAAAGCAACGGGGAAAATAACGTGGGTATTGACTGTAAAGCCAGGAGCAGACCAAACTGTTCAATTCTCATACTCAATCGAACATGACAAGGACAAGCCCGTTTCTTAGAAGATACGATTCAACTCTAGCCCTTACTGACATTGTCAATAAGGGCTTTTTTTATTTTTCAGGCAACCCTTTTTAAACAAAGCCCCGTTATAGACATAAGACCATAACTCTTCGACTTACATTTAATATGTACAAGTTAATTGATATTTGTTTCACGTTTATGTTTCAGACAAATCGAGCAATTAACTCTTCGGAAAAAGCAATAGTACTTTTTTCTATTGGATTCGTCCTATACAGTTTATTTTTATTTGTATTCGCTGGATAGAAAAAAATCTCTTTTTTATTTTTTCTGAGACAACCCTCTTTCTTTCAATCGACGTTAGTAATTATGTAAGGTCGTTGCATTTTTCACGGATCCTACTACAATGTGTTAACTATGAACAACACCCAAATTATGAAACCCGTAATTTACCTTGTCTTTTCGCTCGGAAGTTTTCTTTCAGCAAATGCACAATGCGGCAAAGACCTAGCTGGGAAAGTTGGATCATATCTGGTAAAATTGAATCCTGAAAATCCAGATAGTTCTGTAACTCGATTCTCTTTATCGCATTACTCATTTTTAGAATTATCGTAATTACAATTTACTCTGATGAAACAAGTAAAAAACAATATCAAAATACTGCTCACGTCTAGTTAGTTCTATTAGTATAGTTTAGGTTAGGTAGTGCCATTTGAACGTGGACAATGACTATATGAACGAGAGCATATTAAAGGCCCAATTCTATTGGGCCTTTTTTTATGCCCCTTAGTTTCGCTAATAATTTCAAATTCGCTAACTTGCTAAGTAATTGCTTCAGGCAACCATAACTAGGTTTAAAAGCGTTGTAGTTTATACAAATTACTACCATGAAAAATAAATTTCTATTTCTCGCCATTTTATCTTTCACCATCCTTACGATGTCGTCTTGCGATAAGAAACAGTGGAAAGAAACTGTTGCAACCAAAATTAAAATTGAATCCGTTAACACTTCGGTTTATTTCGGAGTGAACGTATTGCACATAGATACCATCATTGTTAATATGGAATCTCTTGTCTTGAGCGGAAACAGAATCCAAGCGGAGAACATTAACTTATCGGAAACTTTGAATGGCCAGTACCTGCTCACCGAAAATGTAAGCAAGGATATCAGTACATTTTCAATTCCTCAAGGAACTTATGAAAGTTTTCTGCTAACTTCTAAAATTGGAGGCGGAATTAACTCAATTGAATTGAAAGGAACGTATACTTTAGCAAACAATACAGTGAAAAAAGTTGTCCTGGAATTGGATTACAACGAGTTTTTATTGAATCAAATGGTTGAGAACAGTTCAAACCCAATCTCAATTGATAAGGATATGCCGGGAGAAATTAAGATTGCAATTGACCCTTCAATTTTATTCGGCAAGTTGAATCCTAGTTACTGGAATGCCGCTAGCAATTCAACTATAAATGGTCAAAACGGAATTAAAATTTCGAACAATTCCAATTCGAGCATGTACAATGAGGTCCACTCGCAAATTGGCGCTTCACTATCCGTTAATTTTGAATAAGATTGGGAAAATTAGAACATAGAAAATTATTAAAAGCCTGTTTATCGGGTAAAAATGAGGCTTTTAAGGAAATGTATGACATTTTCTCTCAAGACATGTTCAAGGTCTGTTGCATGTATGCACCGGATACTGATACAGCCAATGATTTTCTGCAAGATGGATTTATAAAAGTGTTCCAAAACCTTCATAAATATCAGCCCTCAGGAAGTCTTGGAGGATGGATTAGAAGAGTAATAGTCAATTCTTGCATTGACAATATAAGACGCGATCACTGGTCAAAAATAATGACCTCTTTCGAAGAACAAGAAATTGATATCACAGAAATTTACAACGATTCAGATTTTGAGAATGAATTAAATTCGAGAACATTTTTTGAAATTACAAATGAATTGCCCGTTGGATACAGAACAATCTTGAACTTGTACTTTTTAGAAGAATACACACACAAGGAAATAAGTGAATTATTAGGCATTTCAGTCGGAACGTCTAAATCGCAATTGTTTAAGGCAAAAAGATATTTAAAAGAAGTTTTATTGAAGTCATTAACCCTAGAAGAAATTGAATTTTATGTCGGAAGATTGGTTAAAGAGGTGGTATAGAAACCGTTTCTCTCAGTCGTCTGCCGAAGGGTTAAAAGACGATGTATGGGGGAAGATCAGTTCCAAAGTTGGGAATTGGTCGGAATTCTGGTACAAGTCTAATTCAGAAAGTATAGACTTGAAGCCAAAAGCTTCTGTTTGGGAAAACATAAGCGCTGGCTTGGCTGTTACCCCAGCGGTTAATAGTACTTCTAGAATATTTTGGATGAGAGCTGCATCAATTGCTGCCGTATTTATCTTTATCCCTTACTTATTAAGTGATTTACAAATTATAGACCGTGATTTCGCAGCTTCTTCTCAAGTTCAATCTGCTTCAATTAATGCTTCTAATTCGAATTCAGTAATTCCGAGCTTGTCCAAACCAATTGGATCAAGCACAAACACGGTTGCAACTCTTTCGCAAACTGTTTTGGAGCCCGAATTTGTAATTCCTGCAATTCAAATCGCGAGAGCTGAACCTTTTCCAGAATTGACATCTACGAAGGTTAATCCACGTCAAAGAGGAACCGATCAAGCGCTTCGTTTGGCCACACTTTCTTTGGATGTGCCATCTAGTTTTCACAGAGATCAAAACTTCGAGCATCCAACTGGAAAGCCAACTAGAGGCCTATGGTCTATCGGAGCTTCTGTAAACATGCAACGCTCAAACATGCTTAATGCCGTCAGTCGCAGAGGATTGAACAATGAGAGTCATATTACAAACCTTTCACACACCAAAATAGGATTCAATCTTTCAGTAATCCGACAGCTAAGAAACGGTGGAAACCTAAGTGCAACATTGTTGCTAAATAACAAAGAGTCTCAGTGTTATGAAGATTTTGCTGGAGCAAGTTACATTGAAAAATCACTCATTTTAAATTATCAAACCCTTCAACTTTCATACGCTCAGCCAGTTTTTAATTTGGGCAAAAGCAGGTTGGAAGCAAGCGCCGGACTATTTGGAAGTTACCGAACGAGCCTGGAAGAAAAATGGGACAAAGAAGATCGAAACGTTTTGGCGAATGGCTTTAAAAAAGGAAACGTTGGCCTTCACTTTGGCCTTGACGGTGTCTATTCTATAAACAAATTGGTTGATCTTAACCTTGGTGTTTATTACAACAACGGGATCATCAACATCTTCAAAGGAACCAACGAAATTCCTTCTCACTTTTTGAAAACGTATACATCGTCATTTGGTGCTAATATTGGACTTTGGTACCACCTTTAATCTTAGGTTCTAGGTTTCGTTCTTCACAATCAAAACGATTCTCATCCAAAACCCAAACTGTAACTTTTATCGCTTCTCGGTTGTTTTAAATAGTACACACAACTCAATGAAAGCTCTACTACTAATTTTAACGGCGACTCTTGCTTTAAATGCAAACTCTCAGCAATTGTATTCTTCCACGATGTTTTGGAATAATTTGCCCCTTGTCAATCCTGCAACCAGTGGAATGGAAAATCTGCATGATTTCAGATCTTCGTTTATTCTACCACCGC
>JBLHVW010000040.1:0-24797 GCA_047628775.1 Salibacteraceae bacterium
TTCGCCATTCAGAAAGGGTATATCTAAAACAGGGAGGCCTGCGAGATTCTCGTAGAACAATTCACAAAATCAACTAGTAAAAAATACGTCCTGGGCGCAGAAATCTCATTCCTTTCTGCGCGAACTTTGTCTTGGATTTAATTCAAGGTATTATGAAAAGTGATGTTCAACTAATTCGCGATTTAAAAAATAAACAGCTCGATGCGATGGGTGACTTATATTCACGCTACTTCGATAAAGTGTATCAAAAATGTCTTTCTATAACAAAGAATAGAGCGGATGCTTATGATTGTGCAAATGATGCGTTGCTATTGTCATTCGAAAAAGTTGATTCATTCAAGGAGAATTCGAGTTACTCCACATGGTTGTTTGCAATAACATCCAATTACTGCATATCATTTTGTAGAAAGCGCCGCAAAGGTGAAGAACTTGATCATCCTATAAAAAACATGTGTTGCCTTCCAAAAGAGTATGAGTTTACTCCGCAGAAAGATCTTTGCGAAATTTTGGAGCAATTGCTTGATACAATCACCTCGTCTGAAAAAGAATTGCTTCTCGACAAATATTCGTACCGAAGGAGTATAGAAGAGCTACAAGAGAAATATGGTATGGGAGCGAGTGCTATTAAAATGCGTTTGTCCAGAGCAAAGCAGAAAGTTCAGAATTTGTATTACTCAAGTTTAGCACTGTCGGCCTAGATGATGCATTAATAAAAAAGGACTATGAAAATCCTGATTCCCACTAACTTGTCAAAGTCATCGAAATCCGCAACGGATTTTGCGCTGTCCTATTTTGGAAACCGCGCAACCTATTGCCTACTCAATAGCTTTCCGCTAGTATATCGTTCTGGTTTTTACGACTCGTTCAATAACTATTCTCCTCAATATGATGGTGTTCCAATGGAAAAACTAAAGCGTGAGCGAAAAAAAATACTGGCAGAATATGGTGATCAAACTATAACGTTAAAAGCACTTTACGGAGACCCTGTCAAAGATATTTTTCAAACAGCGGAAGAAGAAAAAATAGATTTAATTGTTTTGGGCTACAGTAGTTTTTTGAAGTGGAATGATGGTTTCTGCTATAGAGATCAACACGCTCTTCATGACCTGCCCTTTCCAATCTTACTGGTGCCCGAAAATTATACCCATTCCCATGCGAAGTCGATCCACTACGTAACAGACTTTTCCAACAAGGCTCTCTCTGAATCCATGCTTTTAATTCATTACATCGCCCGTTTTTCGAAAGCCACGATCAAACTCTATTGCTTCGAAAATAACAGTGAAGATAATGGATTGGAAAAATGGATGGCTGATAAACATTTAGATGGACTAGACCATACTTTTGAAATCATTCAAAGCGTTGAGGAAGGAATAAAAAAACTTGTCAAGGAACTAAGAAAAGAGGACAACTCACTTGTTGTTTTCGATTTCCAACAAAGCAATAACTCAATGTTCGACGCTATAGAAAAACATGTCCGTAAACAGTCATTTGTAAAACCTTTATTACTCATGCCAAAAGGTTTTGAAGAAAACTGCTTACAAAACCTTAACCAATAATAATCAAAACAAACAATGAAAAAAGTAACATTAACAATCGCAAGTATCTTATTAACAGGAATCTTATTCGCACAAGATTACACGCCTCCTTCAAGTACTACATCTGCATTCAAGACTAAATACCCAAGCGGGGTGGTCCAAGAATGGTATGACAACGATGGTGAAATCGTTTGCTACTTCGAGAATGGGGATAATTATGGTAGTGCATACTTCACCGTTAAAGGTGCTTGGCTCCGATCAGAGTTCACACTTTCCGAAGAGGATATGCCGAATGAAATTTCTATGAGTGTTAAGAACAGTTATCCCGACGCTGAAATCATTGAAGTAACGAAAGTTGAAAATGCAAAAATGACTCAATTTAGAGTGATCGTTTACAATCCAATCGAAGAGAGTGACTACGAAGTAACTCTAGACAATTCAGGTAAAATTATTAAAGAGGAAAACTTGAACGCAGACAACTAATACGAATAAAAAATGCTTTAAATAAAATGAAAAACAAATACATCGATTTAATCGAGCAGACATTTGATTTTCCTCAAGAGGAGTTCCGTTTAAAAGAGAACAATACATTGTTGTGGCAAGGTATAGACCTTGAGGCACTAATTATGGAGCACGGAACTCCTCTTAAAATCAGTTACCTCCCTAAAATTTCGGGAAATATCCAGTTGGCTAAATCTTGGTTTCAATCTGCAATCAATGAACAGAATTACGAAGGCAGTTATAATTATTGCTACTGCACAAAAAGTTCGCATTTCAGCCATGTATTAAAAGAGGCTCTGAAGAATGACATTCATATTGAAACATCCTCAGCAATCGATATTAATATTGTAAAAAAGCTAAAAGAAGAGGGTACTATAAATAATGAAACCTATGTATTGTGCAATGGTTTCAAACGAGGTAAATACATCGAAAACATAACTGAACTTATTAACTCAGGGCATAAAAACTGTATTCCTATAATTGATAATTACGAAGAAGTTCATTTGTTGCACAGTCGAACAAAAGGCAAGCTTAAGATTGGAATTAGAATTGCATCTGAGGAAGAGCCAAAATTTGAATTCTATACGAGTAGACTGGGAATTAGATATGAGAATATCGTCCCTTTTTATCGTAAAGAAATTTCAGAAATTCCTGATGTCGAATTGAAAATGTTGCACTTCTTCATTAATACTGGTATCCGAGATACCGCTTACTATTGGAATGAACTTAGAAAGTGTCTCAATGTATATGTGCAATTGAAAAAAACATGCTCAACATTGGACAGCTTAAATATTGGTGGCGGGTTTCCGATTAAAAACTCGCTCGGATTCGAATTTGATTATCATTATATGGCTTCGGAGATCATCAACCAAATTAAAACAATGTGCGGTGAAGCCAACGTTGCCGTGCCCCACATTTTTACAGAATTTGGATCATTTACCGTTGGAGAATCAGGAGCTATTTTTTATGAAGTGTTGTACCAAAAACAACAAAATGATCGTGAAAAATGGAACATGATCAATTCATCTTTTATCACTACACTTCCAGATTCTTGGGCAATTAACAAGAGGTTCGTCATGCTTCCCATAACAAATTGGGACAAGCCTTATGAGCGGGTTTTACTTGGAGGTTTAACATGTGACAGCGACGATTATTACAACAGCGAACAACATGTCAATGCAATTCATATGCCCACATTTCCCAAAAACAAACCTCTTTACATTGGCTTCTTTAACACAGGGGCATATCAGGATTCAATCGGGGGATTTGGAGGGTTACAACACTGTTTGGTTCCGCAACCCAAATATGTGATCGTTGACCGAGACACAAAGGGTGAAATTACGTCCGAAGTTTTTGCGGAAGAACAAAATGCCGCGTCATTTATGAATTTATTAGGGTATGAAAATGGATAGAACTTACGCGGGTATTCCTAAGGAATACGGGACACTTGAAAAGAGTAAAACCGTCTTATTAACCGTACCATTCGATGGGACAAGTACATGGGGTAAAGGAGCAGACAAAGGACCTGAAGCGTTTTTAGATGCCTCTGAAAACATGGAGTTATTTGATATTGAAACGAAATCTGAAGTTTACAAAGAAGGCGTTTTTCTCGATCAAATGAACACTGATTTTGACACTCCAGAATCAATGGTATCTAATGTTCAAGATGCAGTGAAGCGACATCTTTTGGATAACAAATTTGTAACCCTATTCGGAGGTGAACATTCAGTCTCTATTGGAGCAATTAGAGCATTTAATGAAACCCATCAAAACCTTACTGTTCTCCAGATTGATGCACATGCTGATTTGAGAGAAACCTATGAAGGCACGCCATTCAATCACGCCTGTGCAATGCATGAGGCAAAAAAAACCACAAACCTGGTGCAAGTTGGAATTCGAAGCATGGACGTCTCAGAAAGAGCATTTATGAATCTTGAAAATGTATTCTTCGCCCATCAAATTGTCGATGATAAACGTTGGTCAGATAAAGCTTTAGAAAAATTGACAGGCAACGTTTACATCACATTCGATCTAGATGCTTTTGACCCCTCTGTTCTGCCTGGAACAGGTACGCCCGAACCGGGTGGGTTGTACTGGTATGAAACCCTGTCTTTCCTAAAACGCGTTTTTGAAACAAAGAAGGTTGTTGGTTTTGACATTGTAGAATTATGTCCAGATGATAATGACCGGGTTTCGTCATTCACAGCGGCGAAATTGTATTATAAAATGCTCTCTTATAAATACCAAGACAATTGGATTTAAATGTTTACGCATCTGACCATAATAATCCCAATCCTTTTTGAAATAATCCAACTATTTATCGATTAAAATGAAACAACCAATTAGAAACTTTGTTAAACAACATTATAAGCATTTCAACGCTGCCACGCTTGTAGATGCGGCGGAAGCGTACGAACAACATCTTGCAGACGGAAAGAAAATGCTTATCTCTCTTGCCGGAGCTATGAGTACCGCTGAATTAGGCATTTCCCTTGCTGAAATGATCCGTCAAGATAAAGTCCACATGATTTCCTGTACTGGTGCTAATTTGGAAGAGGACATTATGAACCTTGTTGCACACAAAAGCTATGAACGCGTTCCTAATTATCGTGACTTAACACCTAAAGATGAATGGGCTTTACTGGAAAAAGGACTCAACAGAGTAACGGATACATGCATTCCCGAAGAAGAGGCATTTCGCCGTTTACAATCACATATTTTTAATATCTGGCAAGCCGCAGAGAACAATGGAGAGCGTTACTTCCCGCACGAATACATGTATAAACTACTGCTCTCTGGAGTCTTGGAACAATACTATGAGATTGATCCTAAGAATTCGTGGATGTTAGCGGCTGCCGAAAAAAACATTCCAATTGTAGTTCCGGGCTGGGAAGATTCCACAATGGGAAACATTTTCGCTTCATATTGCCTTAAGAAGGAGCTTGATCCCCAGATCATGAAATCAGGAATTGAATACATGATGTGGTTGGCAGATTTCTACACCGAAAACGCAGGAGAAGAGGGAATTGGATTTTTTCAAATTGGAGGTGGAATAGCCGGTGATTTCCCAATTTGTGTTGTGCCAATGCTCTATCAAGATATGGAAAGAACAGACACGCCTTTTTGGAGTTATTTCTGTCAAATTTCTGACTCTACAACAAGTTACGGTTCGTATTCAGGCGCCATACCCAATGAGAAAATCACATGGGGAAAACTTGATATAAACACTCCAAAATTTATTATAGAATCTGATGCTACTATTGTAGCACCGTTGATTTTTCAATTCATCTTGGAAGGAGAATAGATCCAGAGTGAGCTGATGTTTTAAATGCCTAAAACAAGGTTCTGATTGTTGTTATCATCTGGATATAATCCCTCTTTCAAGTTGAAAGAGGGATTATAAAACACTATGTAGCCTCATTGGATGCTGATCTATTAGGCAAGAGCATTATTGTTTTCATGAATATCACGATTAAAGATCATCATTCTGATAAGAGGAATGAGTTTGTGTCACAAATGGAGAAACTGGACCCTGTTATGGAGTTTTATCATACATCTGGGAGCTTTTATTTTTTAGTAAAAGTGAGGTTCTCGGATATTAAATCATTCCGCGATTTCCTAGTAAATGACGTCGCTTCAATTCACAACATCAGCGATATCGAAAGTCAAATAGTATTGGAAGAAATAAAATATTCAACAAAAATAATTCTATAAATATGAAAATCTGTTTCATCATGTATCCTTGGAGTCGCGTTAATCCCAAACAGGATTCTACACTGCGTATGATTCATGAACTTTGCACAAGAGGACACGAGGTGGCAGTAACACATCCGCCAAATCTTACGATCAGAGATAGTGTTACCTTAAGCCTATGTAAAACCATTGTTGGCACGAATAAAGTATCTAAAAGTATTCCCTCTTTTTATAAGTCTGTGGAGTTTAAAGAAGAGATGAAACCGCTAAAGCACTTTGACGTTATTTTCATGCGTGATAATCCGCCAATGGATCCTTTAGTCTTAAACTTCTTGGATTCAATTAAAGATGATGTGTTCATTTTGAATGCCGTAGATGGGTTAAGAGAAACAAATAATAAAATTTATACAGCGGCGTATTACGATCCAAAGCGTGAATTAATTCCCGCAACGCATGTGTCGAAGAATATTGATTATTTACTTCGAATAATTGAAGAATCTGAAAACGATAAAATGATTTTAAAGCCTCTGGATGGTTATGGGGGAAGTGGAGTTATCGTTATTGAGAAATCTGCGATGCACAACATTAAATCCTTGCTTGATTTTTACATTAACAGAACCGGAGGGAAATCCAGCTATGTGATTTTACAAGAATACGTTGAAGGTGCAGAGGATGGCGATGTTCGAGTACTTATGCTTAACGGTGAGCCCATTGGGGCTTTGCGCAGAAGACCTGCTAAAGGAGATGCGCGATCCAACATTTCTGCTGGCGGAACAGTTGAAAAATACAAACTCACCAAGGGGGATAAAATTCTTTGTAGAAAAATCGGGGAAAAGCTTGTGCGTGATGGTATTTACTTTGCCGGCTTGGATTTGATTGGAGGGAAACTGATCGAAGTAAATGTGATGAGTCCAGGAACAATAACGGACATCAACAAATTGAACAATACGAAAATACAGCGTAAAATTGTCGATTATCTTGAACGTGTAGTTGAAGAGATTAGTGATAGAAAAAACAAGTCGGAACTTATAAAAATTGATACTGATGAAACGGTTGGAGATTAAAGAAATCATTCAATTAATTGAATCAGAGAAACATTTTGAAGCGGTTGCAATTGACGGTTCATTTACGATTAAAGTTAACCGATACCTTCCCTATTGTTGCACAGCCATTCATGATGGAAGTAATCTTCGTCCAGAATTAAAGGCAAAAATAGAACATGACGAATACAACCGTTGGTTTGAAGAAGACCCTTTTACGGGAGACTTTATTGCTTCGATGCCTATTACTCTTATTGGGCATGATTCCCGTTTTGAATATGATTTGAATCGCAGACCTGAGGAATGTATCCTAGAAACGGCGTGGGAAAAGAATGTTTGGAAGAAGAAACTGACACCAAAAGAGCGCCATAAAAGTCTTCAAAAACACGCCAACTACTATAAAGTAACTCACGCTTTAATAAGCAAATTAGAAGAATTATTTGGCGGGTGTATTGTGTATGATATGCATTCCTATAACCATGAACGGTGGGACCGTAAAGTCCCTCTTTTCAACATTGGAGCCGAACGTGTAGACATGAAGCGCTTCGTTTCTGTGGTTGAGCATTGGCGTTCAGAGTTGGAGACCATTGAATTGGAAAACATTGAAAATGTTTCGGCAGTAAATGATGTGTTTTATGGAAGAGGTTACAATCTCGAATACATTACGGACAACTTCAAAAACACCTTGGTTCTTGCAACTGAAGTTAAGAAGGTCTATTGCAATGAACTAACGGGTGATGATTATCCAAATATTATTAAAAGTCTACAACAGCAATTAAAGATTAGGATTCTCAATAATGCTAACTTCTTCAGTCAGGCCAATTCAAATTGGGAACACAATGTGAAGTCAAAGTTACTTGATAAAACAATGGAGTCATCCATTCTGAAAGTAGACAAGGAGCTATATCTGCTTTTGAAAAACTTTGAGCTGTTGGCTTTTATTAATCCAAACAACAATATTCAAGAAAAAAGACGCTTTTTTAAGAATCAGTGTTCGGAGCTTCCTAAGTTTAAATACAACCCAATTAAGATCAATCCTTTTGAATTGAAACAGGAATTGAGCAACCTTCGAGTTCAAGATATTTCAGACGTCTCAATTCGACATATGTACGAATCTGTGATCAACAGTTACTTCGACAAGGTTGACTTACTCTCCTCTTTGAATACACCCAAATTTTTATACAATTCGCTACGCTACTTTGGGCGTCCATCCAAAACGGATCTTCAAAACGCACATTACTTCTTGCATTTACCTGAAGTTTCGGGTGAGCCAAAGCGATCACCAAGTCTAGGAGTTGAGGAGGCAATGGCATCGTTCAAGGAAGGGCTTGAAATGTATGGTTTTGAAAGTAAAATTGAAAAGAGCAATCGTGTGATCGCCCAAGTTATGGTGCTGAATGCTAAAAAGACCATTTTATTTAATCCGACTGCCAAATTTACCCGAGGACAGATTAATGCACTTGTAGAGCATGAAATTGGCGTTCACATGGTAACAACAATGAACTCAAATGCACAGGAATTGAACATCTTCAACCTTGGCTTACCGGTCAATACAAAGACACAAGAAGGGCTTGCGATTTTGTCAGAGTATTTGAGTGGAAACATCACAATGAAACGCCTGAAAAAATTGGCGTACCGCGTTATCGTTGCCGATATGATGTGTAGTGGAGCAGATTTCGTTGAGTGCTTCCACTATTTAGTAGACGACAATGATTTGGACCAAGAGGACGCTTTTACATTAGTCACCCGGATCTTCCGAGGCGGTGGATTTACAAAAGACTACCTCTACCTGAGTGGATTCGTGGAGATATTGCGGTTCTGGCAAAGCGGAAACGATTTGGAGCCGCTTTTGGTTGGAAAAACTTCCATGGATTTTTACCATACCATTAATGAAATGATTCAACGAGAAATGGTGCAAAAGCCAATTTTTAAAACAGCAAGCTTCAGTGATCCAAAAATTGGTAGCAACAATGAAATTTATGAATACATTCTTGGAGGACTCAAATAAGTAAATCAAAAAAACATTTTGTTCGCCCACCAGACACATTTATTCTCCTTCATTCGAATTGGGCATTCCCGAATTTTGAACTTTTTCTGGATTACGAAATACTGGACTCTTTGAGAAGGTCTATTGAATCCATTTCTATTCAATTTGGAAAAAAACAGCTCTTTTTTGAAGTTATCGGCCGGTGTATATTTTCCATATTGTTAAAGTAAGCGCCCTCTTTTTGCTCCTCCTTGCACCTTAAAAGCATCCACCTCATCCAAATATCACCAAAAACAACCTCACCTTTTCATTAACGAGCCGTTTTAACTCAATCCTTTTACTTACCTTGGTAACTAAACAGTTTAACTATGGAAAAGAAAGTAGCTCAAAAAATGCCTTACGTAATGGAAGTTGAACCTGGAACTTATGCATGGTGTTCATGCGGACATTCATCGAATCAACCGTATTGCGATGGGTCTCATAAAGGATCTGATATGGCTCCAACCATTGAACAATTAACCGAAAAAAAGACCGTTGCTTGGTGCGGATGTAAAGCCTCTGGAAATAGTCCGTTCTGTGATGGTTCTCATGCAAAATTGTGATTCGAAAACCCTCCTTATAAAACGCGGTTTAACAATCGCTTTTTTTGAATTCGTCGGATCAGTTTCCTTGAACTTTTTATTCCTCATTATACGCCCCAGTAGCTTTTTTGTTGATTGTTTGAGATCCGAAACACCTTTGTTTAAAGGGGCGATCGGCGTTTGGAAAAACGCGACACCTTTTGTGCTTAATGATTAATTTGATTTGAGTTTTTTAGGTACGAATACTCCCTCTAACTAATGGTATAACAAATCGGTTAACGTATAGTGTTGCCAATGTGTTTCCCACATTACTTTGCGATATTTAGTAAGGGTTTCCTTTGCTATTCACAGAAGTCTAAATAACCTAAACGAATCACCCAATGCTGCTTTACACAACAGAATCACAATCTTTAAATAATGATCCCATAACACAAAAAGCCGTGTGAAAATATGTGATTGCCCAAGTTATTCTCCCTATAACTGCGATAACATTGCGTATTTCTACTCAATCTTTTAGAATATATACCTGAAATGTAATAAAATCCTGACTAAAACAAAAAAGGATTGTAAATTGTATGTTAAATCAGGCAACCAATACGATGATAAAGATCGCAATCGCTGAGGACCACGAAATATTTGCCAACTTAATGGCAGAATCACTCGAAGAAGAACCTCAGTTTCAAGTTAAAATTAACGTCCAGAATGGTCAAGAGCTTCTAGTTCAATTAGAGGATCAGGATATTGATGTCATCATTCTTGATTTAGATATGCCCATTCTTGATGGACGAGATGCCCTTTCCATTATTCGTAAAAAATATGTTGATACCATAAAGATCATTATTCTTAGCATGCACTATGAGGAACTTTACATTCGTAAATACTTAAAGTCTGGTGCAAATGCCTATCTAGGTAAAGGTTGTCATTACGAAACCCTTGTTGAGTGTATTGAAGAGGTTCATTCATCTGGAATATTTTTCCATGATAAAGTTTCTCCAAAGTTAATTGAAGAGCTTCTCAACGATGAATCTACCATCTTTAGAGTCTTGAAAGGTGAACCACTATCTAAAGCTGAGGTGCAAGTATTAAAATTACTTTGCCAAGGCCATTCCTCTACAAAAATTGCTGAATTATTAGGCCGTAGCTCAAGAACGATTGATAATCATCGTTATCGAATGATGAAAAAACTTGGTATTCATAATAGCATGGAATTAATGGAGTACGCAATCGTTCACAAATACCACAAACCTTCTCTTTAGATTAATTGTCTGTTAACTTTCCATTAAACTATTCAGCCCCTTTAAGAGGAGAATCTATGCACCAAGTAGAATTACTTACAAAACTGCGTATTTTTACGTGGTTTTTTAAAAAAATCTTCTTTAAATTGCAATAGTAGTACTACTCACTGCACGTACCTAACTGTTTAAGCGTTAACTATAACTTTAGCGTAAATTGTTGTTGCATAAATTAGTATGAAGATGAGCTCGCTTCCACAAAAAGTAAAAATATTAATCGTAGATGACCACTTGATGTCCCGGCAAGGCATGAAAGATATGCTCCGCGAACAAAACACCTTTGATCCCATTATTTCAGAAGCAGAAAATGGAGCTGAGGCTATTAACCTTATGTCAAAAGATCCGTTCGACCTAGTCTTACTTGATCTCGAAATGCCGAAAATGAATGGCTTTGACACCTTAAACACGCTCCGTGAGAATGGCAATGAATCAGCAATCATCATTTTTAGTTTTCATTCGGAAGAGCTTTTAATTCAAAGAATTCTAAATGAAGGAGCAAACGGATACCTCTCTAAAGGGGTAAGTGTTGAAGACTTGGTTGTTGGAATTACCCGCGTGCTAAATGGAGAAACCTATTTTGAAGGAATTGATCAATATAGAACCTCTTTGGATTCCGAGGCCGATAAAGACTTGACAAAACGAGAATTGCAGATCCTAAAATTAATTGCGGAAGAATCTACCAATACAGAAATTGCAGTTTCCTTATGTATCAGTGTTCGAACTGTTGAGGGTCACAAAAAGAATTTAACAGATAAACTAAGCGTTAAAGGGAGTGTTGGTCTTACAAAGTACGCCTTGAAATACGGTATTGCTAAAAATGCTTAACTTCAATCAATGGCGCTATTCCTTTAATAATTTAATACCTTTGGATTCTATGAAAGCCCTTTTTACCGCACTTTGCCTTCTTGTTTCCGTCTTTGGTTTTAGCCAAGATACAACAGATATTTACGTAATAAATAAAACCAACCGTCTTGTCGCTATTCAATCCGATTCGTATGCTTTCATTTATCGAGATTTAAAATCTTTGAAGCAAATCCGATCGTTTAATTTCGAAACCAAAGCGGATCTTCTAGCGTTTTTCAAGCTTTGTCAAAAAGCATTAGATAAAGATCAAGGTACCATCACTTCTGGCTATAATGTGAGCCGGAATCGATTGAGTAAAAATATTGTTCGCATTCAAGATAAGAAGGACGGTTATGTTCTTCTATCATATACCACTTTGGACCACATGCGAAGTGCTCTCGAAAGAGAAGAATAGTTGTGTTGTAGAACATCATCCGGAATTTTAACCGCTAACCACACGCTTGACCTTTCAGGCGAGACACAATGGAACATCAAACCATTCATTTGCACCTTTGCATTTAAAAATTGCTCCCTTCGCTAAACCCGCCCACCTCATAAGGCTTTCAGAATAATTTGTTTGCCTTTATTTGTTTAGTTTCCCTTTTAGGCACGCTGTTTGATTTACCCATAACAAACAACTTAAAACTTTAGACCATGGAAAAATTAGCACTTAAAAACGAGGCGGTTCAATTGATGTTATCAGGTTCACTTGAAAAATACATCACATTCCTAAAAGCGTCTACTTTAAAAAGAAAATAGGATAAACTTCAATCATTTACTTATAGCAAGGAAAAGAGTCTCTTGTCGCTTCGGTTTAACCGAGTCGATTGAGGCTCTTTTTTCATTTAAGATTCCAACAAGTCAACGACAGCCGAATTGGAAAGAAGCAACGAAAACCTTAATTTAGACCTTATTATGAATCGAATTAAAAATAGTTTATTCGTCGTTTTGTTTGCGTCAGCTTTTACGTTAACGGCTACTGCACAGACGGACTCTACTCAAGTAGTAAAAAATGTTGAACCCGCGGAAATCAATTGGATGTCTTTTGAAGAGGCCTTTGAACTGAATAAAGCCGCTCCTAAAAAATGGATGGTTGATGTTTCAACATCGTGGTGCGGTTGGTGCAAAAAAATGGACGCATCGACATTTGTGGATCCAATTATTACTGATTACTTAAATGAAAACTATTACGCGATTCGATTGGATGGCGAAGAAAAAGAAGATATCGTTCTTGATGATGCCACATTTAAGTTTGTTGAAAGTGGACGCAGAGGGTACAATGAACTTCCCGCTAAATTAATGGGAGGAAAAATGAGTTACCCAACAATTGTTTTTTTAAGTCCTGAAGTGCAAGTGTACCAATCTATACCAGGATATAAAAGCAAAGAAGATTTGTTGCCGATTCTTCAATTTATCAATGAATTCGAAGTAAACCCTTCTTTAACGTGGGAGCAATTCAATGAAACTTTCACATCCCCATACGCAACAGAGTAGACCTTTCACAAACTCCTTTCTTTTCCCCTTGATTATCTCTAAATTAGCGATCAATCATGGGCTTTCTAAAGACATATTCATTAACGAAAATTACAGGTGCCTTTATCCTATTGGCGGTTGTATTTACCATCGTTTCTCAAGAAAAATGGAACAAGGACAACGCTGTTATTAGTTCTGATGTCAGGGGTTATTATGCCTATTTACCCGCACTTTTCATTCACAACGACCTCAAGTTTGAAAACCACGAAGTTTACAAAATTGAAAAAGGGTATGAGGTTTGGGTAATGAAAGACAAAAACGGGAAAAAGTACATCAAGTTCACCTGCGGGATGTCAATTCTGTACACTCCTTTCTTTCTCGTTTCTCATGCGCTTGCTGAACCTTTAGGTGAAAAAGCAGACGGCTTCAGTTCCCCCTATAAAATCGGATTGATCGTTAGTTCCATTTTTTATCTCTTTATTTCAATCCTCTTTCTAAGCAAATTTTTACTCCTGTACTTTGAGGACAGGACCGTTTCCATTTGTCTCTTAATTTTATTCCTTGGCACAAACCTCTTTGAATTCGAAACGGGACTATTAACCCAATCGCACGCCTATAGTTTTGCGTTGCTTACGGTTTTCATGTACAGCTCCGTAAAATGGCTTGATACTCCTCGTTTTAAATGGGCGATTTGGATGGGAATTACTGGCGGCCTGATGTTTCTTATTCGCCCAATCGACGTCCTTTTTCTTTCGTTTATTTTATTATTCAACGTCAATTCATTCAAGGATTTGATTGGTCGGTTCAAATTGATTTGGAACTATAAAAAGCAGGCTTTTGTTTTTCTGGGGCTTCTCCTGTTAATGATCTCGCCTCAACTGCTCTACTTCAAGCACATCTTCGGAAGTTTTATCTATTATTCTTACACCAAAGAAGGCTTTTTCTTTCTGCATCCGCATTTGTTTGACTCTGTGTTTAGCTATCGAAATGGTTGGTTGGTGTACAGTCCGATTATGCTTCTATCACTTATTGGTTTCTTCTTTATAAAGCGCTATTCAAAGCAATTTACATGGTTTTCTCCTTTTGCCTTTTTAATGTATTTCTATGTAATTTCATCGTGGTGGTGTTGGTGGTATGTTGGGTTTGGAAATCGTGCTTTTATCAATTTGTACCCCATTTTGGCGGTTCCCTTGTGTGCGTTCATTTCTTTTGCATTGAGTAAAAAAATTGCTGTCCGAGTAGGGTTAAATGTTCTAGTTCTCACCTTCATTGTATTCAATGGTTTTCAAACGTATCAATACGAAAAACGAATTATCCACTGGGGCTGGATGTCCAAAGACTCCTATTGGGATTCCTTTGGAAGAACCGAACATTCGCAGCTCGCAGGGCTCTATTTTGAGCCGCCTGATTTAGAAAAAGCCCTTCTAGGACGTGATGTTGTCAATGTTAGTACCATCGATACTTTGTATTCTTCCAGAAATGGGTTTGAGAAATTAAACCCGGAATCCTCGTACTTTCCATTTGTTCAAAAGAAGGAATTCTTCAAAGGAAATAAAGCCTTATTTTTTGGCGGTCAACCCTTTGCAATGCAGAAAACATTCAACGTTCCTAAGGGCACAAATAGTGTCTATATTTCTGCTTGGGTGAAAACCGATAGTGAGTTGAGAATCGTTCTAACTGGAGAGGGAGAAGTCCCATTTTATAAGGCCTCCGATCAAATAGAAAAGAGTCAAGGTGGGTGGAAGAAACTCCATTTATTGGCCAAGCTTCCGAAAGAGCTTACTTATGAAAACCTAAAATATTATATTTGGAACCACGAGAAAGGAAGCTATCAAATCGATAATATTGAATTACACTGCTTTGCTATTTCTGTTGAATACATTGAACGCTAGTCAATAAAAAGCGAGCTTTTTGTTTTGTTATTCGAAATGATTTTAAACCTTTGCAACCAATGATTACAATTGAATTAGCCAACACGCATTTATTGAGCACAGACGAATTGAACAGAATGCACGCTCTTCTGATTCATGCTTATGCGATCACGGAAAAAGAAATGTGGGGAGACAATTACAGCCGTCTTTCCTTGGAAGAGTTCAAGGTACTTATTGCTGCAAATGAAGTTTATCTAGCACGGCTTGAAAAAGAAATCGTTGGAAGTGTTCACGTTTCTAGGCTGGACGACGAATCTTTCGGTTTTGGACTGTTAAGTGCCGATTTTAAACGAAAAGGACTCGGAATTGGACGAAAACTAATAGAAACCGTTGAAAAACACGCCATTTCTAAAAATGCAAAGTTTATGAAAATTGAGATTTTGCGCCCTTCAAATGTTGACTTACCGCAGAAAATACAATTGCATGAATGGTACAGAAGACAAGGTTATATTTTCGTGAACTCAATGAGCTTTGTAGAATGCAAACCGGATAAAGCAGATAAAGCCTTGGCCCTAATTACTCCTTCTCAATTCGACTGTTACGAAAAGGCGCTAGCTTAGTGAACTTCGAAAACTTCCCTAACGTTTTCCCTAATTTTTACGCAAAGCTGATCTGTTGGTAAATCGTTGTCATCATCTCCGAAAGGCTCTTCAATTTCCTCCGCCAAAACTTCCATTGAAACCAAAACGTAAAACAAGAACATTGCGATTATAATTGAATAATACCCAAACGAAGGGATAAACGCCAATGGAATCGTTGTGACGAAAATAAAGATAAACTTCTTTAAAAAGAGACTGTACGAGAATGGAATCGGTGTGTTTCTAATTCGCTCACATGCGCCAAGACTGTCCAGAAGAGCGTTTAAATTATTGTCAATCGCCAAGTACTCGACCTCCGAGACTTTGCCATCAGACTTCAACTCTTGCAGTTTTTGATACATTTGAAGACTGATTGCGTTTGGTACGTGTACTTTCTTTTCAAATACTTTAAATTCTTCCGCTGTAAGCTCCAATTCAGTAAGATCAACACCTTTGCGTAAGTGCTCCTTTGATGCGAAAACGAAGTTGGGAATTGACTTACAGAAAAAATCACTTGATTCTCCCTTGGGCACAATTGCCGAAATTTTGATTGCTAAGTTTCGTGTGTCATTCACTAAACACCCCCATTTTTTTCTTCCTTCCCACCAACGATCGTACGCCGTGTTGGTTCTAAAAACAAGCAAAAGGGAAATCACAAAACCAACAAGCGAATACACAGAAACCAAATCGTGTAAAGGCTTCGTATTTGTAGCGTATTCAATTATTAAGAAAGACAATAAGGCCGAAAACGCACCTATATACAAGATCTCTTTCCAGAGCATCCGCATCGTATCGCTCTTGTGCAAGGCAAAAATTAGCTTAAACCAGTTCTTAGGATTGTACTTTATCATTCTATGAGTTGCTTTTTATGTGGTCTAAAAACAGGGCCATGTCCTCGAAAAGATAATGAGCAAACTGCAGTTTAGGTTCCGGATTGTGCGTTTTTTCTGGAATACACACCACTTTCATCTTCGCAGCCATACCTGAAATTACTCCATTCAACGAGTCTTCGATCACCAAACATTTGCTTGTGTCAACCTTCAGTTTATTGGCAACAGTTAGGTAAACAGCAGGATGAGGCTTCCCATAGTCTTCATCTTCGGCAGAGTTTACAACATCAAATGCGTTTGTGATTCCAAGTGACTCCAGAACAGTGCTAATCAAAACATTGTACGATGATGTCGCCAAGCCAATTTTAATTCCCTGTGATTTCAAAAAGGCAATCGTATCGATTACGCCAACCAATGGATCTCCATTTTCTTGAATCAAGCGCACCATTTTTTGGATAATTAAGCCTTCAACATCCTTGGCAGAAAGGTCTTTCCATTGCATTTTTTTATACCAAAATTCGACAACCTCATCAATTCTTAATCCGACGGTTTTTTGAAAGTCCTTTTTGGTGATCATGCACCCCACGGAATGAAATGCCTCCTCCATTGCTATCTTCCATAGCGGCTCTGAATCAATCAGAACACCGTCCATGTCAAAAATTACTGCTTCGTACTGGTTAATTTTTATCACCTATGGCTTTATCTTATAGAGTTTCATCGAACCCGTTAATGGGTTCTGTTCATCTGCTACAAAAATAGATTGTTTGTTTAGAACTACAATCGATTCACGCTGTCCCATTGAATTAAATTTAAACGAGGACACGTTTGTGAACTTACCATCGGCGTATTTCTTAATGATATAGCGATTGTAGGTAAGAATATAAAAATGATCTTCATAGACATCAACAGCTGTAACTCCATCCGTTAACCATCCATTTTTTCCGATATACGCCTGTTCTGACTTATAAACGGTATACGATCCTGGTGTTGTTGGGATTTTATATATCCTACTATATCCATTTGGTGATGTCGACCTGTCTTTCGTAAACACCCAAATTGAATCCTTATAAATTGTCATTCCTTCTGCATCGAAAAACAAGGAGTCTGATGAAGGAGGAAATTTTGTTTGCTCCCCATAGGAGAACTTAATCTCTTTGGCTTTAACTTCCTTCTTTTTTAGAACGTCTTCAATTTTAATCTTGTAGATTTTTAGGCCCGATCTTTTGTTGGAGTTGTTTCCAATATCGCCAATATAAATAAACTCCTCGTCTATGGCAATATCCTCCCAATCCTTATTCTTAGCATCAAGAACAGTGATTTTTTTTGTGATTTTACCCTTTAGGTTCATCAAATACAGTTGGGGTTTATTTCCGCCGTCATTAAAAGCTATTAACGTTGAATCGTTCAGTAATTCGAGCCCTGAAATTTCAGCCAGTGATTCTGACAGTTCGTGTTGTTCTATCAGTTGCGATGAAGCCGCGCATGCACTGCCTAAAAACGCCAATACGATTAATAATTTATTCATTGCTTCTACCCTGTCAATAATTTTGCCAAAAACGCTGCGTTTCAAATTTATTCAAATCTTTCTCAGCTAACAACTATAAGGGTCCGTTTTAATGACCGTCTTTAACAATCGTTGTTGAATTGAACATTGTAAATAAATAAGGCCGGCAACATTTCTCGTGAGGGCCTCATTGATAGTTTAACACTTTTAGTTATTTGCAACGATTACTCTTTCGACGATTACGTTGTTTTTCATTAAAATATTGAAATAGTAAATCCCTTCATTTAATTCTGAAACATTAATCACTGCTTGGTTTGTGCTAGCAAAGTTCTTTGTTTTAACTTGAATTTCTGAGAAGGACTCGTTCGTAGAGATGACAGCGTCATTTTGCGCAGGGTTTGGAAATACACTCACATCTATTTGCTCTTTCCCTAAACTACTTCTTGCATTAGAAGTCGTCATACTTCCATTCAAATCGAATTGCGTTTCCTCGATACACAATACATTTGGATGGTTTTTTTTATAGCATTCAAATTATTGGTTTGGAGCAATTTAAAAACAAGGAAGAGAAACGAGTAGAAGTAAAAAAGTGTTTTTCATGGTGTCTAGGTTGGTGATAGTCTATTGGGCTTGTATACTAATGACCTGAAGAAATTCTACAGATCGTTAAAATGTAACTGTTAGTTTGTCAAAAACGCCCTTCAATTTTAAAAAATAATTTACGGATGATTAATAGACCTTAACATAAGAATCAACGGCCTACCCTTTTGATAACGAGTTGGTTGTTACACTGTAAACAGTTGTTTCACCAGTGCTCATTGCGTTTAATGGCCGTTTGTTGGTTACAGTTTCGTTACCCGAACAATTTCAATTCGGTTATCGCTTACCTCTTCAACCTCAAGGATGATCTTTTCCAAGCGAACTTCTGCTCCAACCTCAGGTAACATTGCAAGATGGTGAATAATTAGGCCTCCTAAAGTTTCAAAGTCTTCCTCTTCTGTGAGGTTGAATTCGTATTCATCGTTTAAGTAATCCACTTCGAGCCGTGCTGAAAATCGATACTCATCCTCGCTAATCTGTTCCTCAAGTAAACCTTCGGTATCGTGTTCATCTTCAATTTCTCCAAAGATTTCCTCGATCACATCCTCTATAGTGACGAGGCCGGATGTTCCGCCATACTCATCGACAACGACAGCAATATTTCCGCTGTTTTCTGTAAACAATTGCAAAAGTTCTTTTCCCGGTATTGATTCAGGAACGAAAATTATTGGAAGTAGAATCTGCTTTATTGATGTTGGGTTTTTAAACATTTCGAACGAATGTACATACCCAATAATGTTGTCTATATCATCTTTATAAACAATGATTTTGGTCTTTCCCGTTTCTATAAATTTTGTTCGAAGTTCTTCAATGTTGTCATCGTGTTCAATGAATATGATTTCAGTTCTTGGCACCATGCAATCACGCGCTCTTACAGAGTCGAAGCCCAATGCATTTTGAAGAATTTGCATTTCGTTTCCGAAAGCCTCTTCGTCTTGGATCCTCTCATTTATATCTTGCACGTAATGCTCTAGATCGACCTTTGAGAATACTTTCACTTTGGTGTCGCTATCAACGTTCAAAAACTTCAAAACAACTGTGCTAAAAGCTAATATGACATACGTTGGAAAATAAAGAATCCCGTAGATAACAACCATCGGATAGGTCGTATACTTTAGGTATCCATTGGGATTCATTTGAACCAGAGCTTTTGGCAAAAACTCAGCAACGATCAATACCAATGATGTAGAAATAATGGTTTGAAGTAACAATACAACCCCTCCATTTGTGATCCCCCAGTTTACCGTAATAATCGGTTCTAAAATTTCAGCTGAAAATAATCCAAAGAAAACCAAGGCTACGTTGTTTCCTAGCAAAAGCATCGCGATAAAGTGCGCTTCATTTCTGTAAAAAGTTCCAAGAATTTTACCGCTTACGTTTCCTTTGGACTTATCCAATTCTACTTTTAAACGGTTGGATGAAATGTACGCAATTTCAAGGCCTGAGAAAAAGGCCGAGAAAATTAGAGTAATAACAATGCCAATAAGGGGGAGTTCCATTAACTGTGGTTACACTTGAAAGATACGAAATCTCCTGAATTAGAGCACATCAAATCCGATGTCAGAACGGAAATATGATTTGTCGAACTCAACTTTTCCAACGGATTCATATGATTTTTTCAATGCTGTAGCAAGATTCTTTCCGTATGATGTCACAGCTAAAACGCGTCCTCCAGAAGTCATTACTGCAGGACCATCAGATACTGTTCCTGCGTGAAAAACAATACTATCTGTAACAGCATTCAAACCAAAAATTTGTTTGCCTTTGGCATATTTCTCAGGATATCCTCCTGAAACCATCATTACTGCAGCGGCGCTTCTTTCATCAAATTGAACATCTCTTTCCGAAAGCGTATTTGTCGCAACCCCTTCGAACAAATCAAGAATATCTGACTTCAATCTAGGGATAACAACTTCTGTTTCAGGGTCTCCCATTCGACAGTTGTACTCAATAACGTAAGGCTCATTCTTTACATTGATGATTCCGAAAAAGATGAATCCTTTGTATTCGATTCCATCCTTCTTCAATCCTTTATGTGTTGGGATAATAACTTGGTTCTTAATCTTGTCTAAAAATGTTGGATTCGCAAATGGTACTGGAGATACTGCTCCCATTCCACCTGTGTTTAATCCTGCATCACCCTCTCCTATTCTCTTATAATCTTTTGCTTCGGGAAGAATCTTGTAAGCGTCTCCATCTGTAATTACAAAGCAAGACAGTTCAATTCCGTCTAAAAATTGCTCAATCACAACGCGAGAACTCGCTTCACCAAATTTAGCATCCGCCAGCATGTTTTTCAACTCTAGCTTTGCTTCTTTTATATTGTCAAGGATAAGAACCCCTTTTCCTGCTGCCAGTCCATCTGCTTTTAAAACATACGGTGGATTCATTGACTCTAAAAACGTATATCCGTCGTTAAGTGTGTCTTTCGTAAAGGTGGCATATTTCGCTGTTGGGATGTTGTGGCGTTTCATGAATTGCTTCGCAAAATCCTTACTTCCTTCCAGTTGTGCTGCTTCTTTGTTTGGTCCAATTACTGAAACTTTAGACAATTCATCGTCCGCTTTGAAAAAATCAGCAATTCCATTCACCAATGGGTCTTCAGGCCCAACAACAACAATGTCAATTGTGTTTTCGATAACGAATGTTCGAATCGCTTTGAAGTCGTTTACCGACATCTCCACGTTTTTCCCGTGCATCTTCGTCCCGGAATTTCCCGGTGCGATAAATAACTCCTCAAGGATTGAGCTTTGAGCCATTTTCCATGCTAACGCATGCTCTCTTCCTCCTGAACCTAATAGTAAAACGCGCATAATAACTGATTAACAGTGTGCTAAAATCGACTCAAACATTGCCTTTCCGTCTAGATTCGAAAGTTCTGCATCAGCAGCTCTCTCTGGGTGTGGCATCATCCCAAAAACGTTTCTTCCTTCGTTGCAAATTCCTGCAATGTTGTCAATTGATCCGTTTGGATTAGCGCTTTTTGAAACCTCTGCTTCTTCATTGCAATACTTGAAAAGTATCTGATTGTTACTTGATAATTTATCAATTGTCTCCGCCGAAGCATAATACCTCCCTTCACCGTGAGCGATAGGAATTTTATAGGCTTTTCGAGAGTTTAAATCTTTCGTCATTGCCGTATAGTTTCCTTCTGGCTTCAAGTAAACATTTTTGCAAATGAACCGTTGGTTGTCGTTGTGCAACAAAGCGCCTTCCAACAATCCAGATTCAGTAAGAATTTGGAAACCATTACAAACTCCAAGCACATAGCCTCCATTGTTGGCATGCTTAATTACTTCACTCATAATTGGTGATAGTTTTGCAATTGCACCCGACCTCAGGTAATCTCCGTAAGAGAATCCTCCAGGTAAAACAACAAAATCAACTCCTTTTAAATCCGTGTCTTTGTGCCACAAACGCTCTACTTCCTGACCCATTAATGTTTCAAGAACATAAACCATGTCTTCATCGCAATTTGATCCTGGGAATGTTACTACTCCAAACTTCATTTTAATGTCTTAATAATGTTGGAGCAAAATTACGATTATTCGATGTTTTAGAATGCTAAAGGATAGAAAAACTTACCCACAGAAAAGAAAAATAAGAGGTGAAAAACGGCAGTAGTCACTCCCCGCTGCTTTTTATACCCAAAAGAGTAAGGTAAAAAGAACATTAAGGGGATAAAAACAAGGCTCAATGCCTCCTTTTTGTGGAAAACAAAATACTCAAAAATGGTTAAAAGGAGAGAAAAGTTAGCGAGGATGATTATTACTCTAAATAATTTTTTCAATCGAATGGAGCTTTGCTTCAATTTAAGAAGAAGTCGCCCGATTCCCAGAACAATCATAAAGAGCACTATTCCACCCAAAACAGTAACGTCTTCAAGCCACAGTTCTGATGATGTGCTGCTTAATTCTGGGCCGGATAAATGAATGTTATAAACGGTGCCATAAACCCCAGCAAAAATGAGCGGAATTACAATTCCAACAACGGTCAAAGTTGACTCCCGAAAAATGAAGGGTCGAATCACCCAAATCATCCAAAACAAGAAGGGGATAATTACGAGCAAAACAGGATAGAACGTGCAAGCTAATCCAATAATAAATGCCGCATTGAAAACAATTCTTCTGGCATCTTCATTTTGGTTCAGTTTTAAAAGTTGGTACACCCCTAAAATCAACAAGGATTGAGCTATTGAAAATCCATCGAGATAATAAAACGAATGAAAAATACTTAAAAATGTAACGTACAAAAGAGCCGGTAAAAAATTATTACTCTCCATGAAACCGTTTCTGTTGAAAAGGGTGTTTAGCACGATTCCGTTAACTAAAATTAGACCTCCAGCCAAGATTTGAGATAAATACGTTGATTGACTGAGCAAATATCCCCAAAAACCAAAGTTGACAGCGACATGTGGTTCGTGGTGTCCTTTCCACAAGTTTAGAGCCGCGTATCCCGCAATTAATAAGGGAAGCATTAGCAAAGCATAGGACCTATTTCCGAAGAATATTCTTACCACATAACGAAGATACATTTTTTATCGTCCTATTCATTGCGTAGTAATGTTGATAATTTTATATTTTAGGCTTTTCAAAAGAAAGATACACTCTGGTTTAAGAACCAAAACAAATATATTTATGGCAACAGCAAAATTTTCAGATAGCGAACTTCAAGAGTTTAAAACATTAATTCTTGGAAAACTAAGCGAAGCACAAATTGATTTAGACCTTTTAAAAGGAACTCTTTCGCACAGCGATGATCACGGAACAAATGATACGGGCCGTTCATTTAACATGATGGAAGATGGTTCTGACACCTTATCTCGTGAAGAAGTTGCTCAGTTGGCTTCCCGTCAAGAAAAGTTTATTTCAAACTTGAGAAATGCGCTTACGCGTATCGAAAATAAAACGTACGGGATTTGTCGTGCAACAGGGAAGTTAATCAACAAAGACAGATTGAAATTAGTTCCACATGCAACGTTAAGCATAGAGGCTAAGAACGCACAAAGCTAGGCTCTATTGAAAAAAAATATAATTCTCGTTGCAGTAATTGTAACGATCATCCTTCTATTTGATCAAATTCTTAAGATTTACATCAAGTCTACCTTTGACTATGATGAAACGCATGCGCTTTTGGGTGATTGGTTCGTTTTGGAATACATTGAAAATCAGGGAATGGCTTTTGGAACCACGTTCGGTTCCTCCATTTGGGCGAAATTGGCGTTAAGTGTTTTCAGAATCATTGCAATATCTGGAATCATCTATTATTTGATCTTACAACTTAAGAAAGGCGTTCGTCGTGAATTTCTTATTGCCATTAGCCTTATACTGGCTGGTGCGACAGGAAATTTGATCGATTCCATGTTCTATGATTTCATTTTCCCTGTCGATGAATACTTGAATTGTGGACTGGAATACAACCGACTTGATGGTTCAGGGAACTGGGTAGAGTGTGCAAAAACCTATGAAGGTCAGGTTGAAATTCGCCACACAGGGTTCTTGTTTGGAAACGTTGTAGATATGTTCCAATTCCAAGCTACATGGCCAACTTGGGTTCCGTGGTTAGGAGGAGGACAGGTTTTTCCTGCTATCTGGAATGTTGCAGACGCTGCAATTTCATTGGGAGTTATAATGGTCTTCTTTAGACAACGTAAGTATTTCCCAAAGGAAGAAACTCAGAAGAAAAAGAAGCTTGCCTTTAGTATGCCTTGGAATAAGAAAAGTGAGGTTCCCGTTACAGAACCTGAGGTTAAACCATCACCTGAAGAAGGTAGTGACTCGGTTAAGGGAGAAGAACGAGAAGCCAATGATTCGGCTCTGTAAAGCTGCAACAAAATAGATTATTAAAAAAAAGGGTCTCGTTTAAAGCGAGACCCTTTTAAATTCTATTACAATTTCTTATGCCGTTCTGTGTTTACTCAAAAAGAATATTTAGAACCTAAACGTCACCCCGCCCAAAGCTTGGAACTGCTGAACCGGGGCGTTGTACCATCTCATGTATTGCTGTGAAGCAAAGTTGTTCAACTGAACAAAGGCTGAAATTCTTTTGTTGTATCTGTACTCAACTCCAACGTTCGCATCAACGATAAAACCTAAGTCCTGGATGAATTGTTGGTTCTCTTCTGTAATGCCAGCTCCAGGAGCGTAAACCAATGCTTTTCTTCCGTGCTCCAAGTTAACATCCAAATTGAGTAAGAACTTATCATACAGGTTATAGGATCCCCTCAATACAAACTCCAATTGAGGCAGGTTCCACGCATAACTGTTTGTGAATACGTTGTACGAATTAAAGCGCGCTATCCCGTCAATTTTTATTTTGTTCGACAATTGATACGACATTGATCCTTCAACCATCGCAATGTTCATTGTGTCGTAAATCGGCTTGAACTTGTTGCCTGCAGAAAACGTTG
>JBLHVW010000041.1:0-24349 GCA_047628775.1 Salibacteraceae bacterium
CTGATGAACGCGAGTCTTTCGATATTCAAGGCCAGTATTTCATCAATGAATTGGAAACAGATCCATCGAAAGAAGAATTCGGCGACTCTATTGCCGTTTTAGGAGTTGGAACCTTCTTAAATCATGCTAGAAACAGACTGAACGCAACAATTATCAATGTTTATCATCATGGCGATCATCAGCTCAATAAGGGGTATAAAGATGATGAAAGATTAAAGTTCAGAAGCAATGTTTTGAAGTGGGGAGTCAACTTCCAAATGGACGAATTTCAAGATGTGTTAAGTGAATGGAGAATGATTGATTCTGCGGGTTATTCAGTTGCACCCGGAGAAACCCCAACCAATGAAATTCAATTGTTTGAAACGATTAAAGGCAAGTTGAGTCTAAGATCGCAACGCTATACGTCCTTTGTTCAACTCAATTCAATTTGGTCTAAAAACAAATTGAAACATCCTGTTGAAGTGACTAAAAAATACAAAAATAGACTTGGAGTTAAAGAGAAGGTAACGTTCAGAGATACAATCAGAGAATCGCGATCTAAATTTGCCATGAGCTTTGGTTTGCGTGGAGGATATACAAGTGCAAACGACGAGTTTTACCTAACGCCAAGAGCTACTTTGAAGTATTTTCCAAGGGTTTATATGGTGGATGATTCTGTGGTAAAAAGAAGAGATGTTGTCTTTAAAGTAGCTACAGGGTTGTACTATCAACCACCCTTTTACAGAGAATTTAGGACGTTTGAAGGAGGATTAAATATGAATGTTCTTTCTCAGAAATCATTGCACATTGTTACGGGAACAGATGTTTATTTCAACATGTGGGACAGAGAAGTTCCATTCAAATTTACGGCAGAAGCCTATTACAAGCATTTATGGAATGTAAATCCGTATGAAATTGACAATGTAAGAACGCGTTACTTTGCTAATAATGAAGCTGTTGGATACGCTTATGGCCTTGACCTTAATATTCACGGTCAATTTGTCCCTGGAATTGAATCGTTCTTTAAAGTTGGTTTTTTGAACACGAAGGAAGATGTTTTAACAGATCAATTCACGGAATACTACAACGAAGCGGGTGACAAGATCATCTTTGGAATTAGCGAAGATCAAACGGTTGTTGATAGTGCTATTGTTGAGCCTGGTTATATTCCAAGACCAACAGATCAATGGATGAATTTTGGTGCTTTGATTCAAGACCGTATGCCGAAGTATGAGAGTATTAGCGTTCAAGTTGGTATTCAATTTGGATCAAGATTGCCTTACGGACCGCCAGATTTAAATCGATACAGAGATACACTTCGCATGAAGTCCTACTTTAGAGTGGATTTTGGAACGTCGTACGATTTCCTTTACCGCCATAAGGAGAAAGTGGCCGCTCAGGAGCTTCGAAAGTTGAAGAATGCAGGAACTGACCCGATCAATGAAGAAATTAAAGAAAGTTTCTGGTCTAGAAGGTTTACCGATGCAATAATTTCATTCGAGGTATTTAATTTATTGGGTATAAACAATGTTCTCTCGAAACAGTGGATTCAAGATACACAAGGTGTTTACTACTCTATACCTAATTACTTGACACAGCGTCGGTTCAACTTAAAGTTGATCTTAAGGTTCTAATCCTTTCAAAGTTCCCTTAAAGTGTTATTTTTAGGATATGAAGCGTTTCATTATTCTGTTGTTCTTAACGTCATTTGCCTCTTATGGCCAATACTCTGTTCAAGAATATAAAAGTATTCTAGAAAGCGATACTTCTTCGGTTCCAGTCAAGATTGACGCGATCCATTCTATTCTAAATACAGAGAAATCAAAATTGAATGATACCATTTTCGTTGCTTATTACAGGCAATTGGCAGATTTGTACAACGAGAATAAAGATGTTCTTACCGCCATTCTGTATTGCGATACGATTTTAGAAAATTATCCAGAAATTGACTTTTATTTAACCAAGGAAGTTGAGGTACAACAAGCCTATTTTAATAAGGATGCCGGAAATACTAAGAAAGCTTTTTCTGCACTTTTGAGGGTTTTATCTGAATACGAAGACCGATCTGATTTTGGAGAAAGTGCAAAATTAAACAAGCGAATAGGAATTCTCTTCATGAAGATGAGGAATCTGAAAGACGCTGAATACCATTTAGAAGAAAGTATTGAACAGGCCAGAAGAGTCGGGGATACTGAAACAGAAGGGTATAGTTTAATGAGCTTCGGGAATCGGTTTAAAAGTGAGAAACGATTTGAAGAGGCCGAAGTGCACTACAAAGCCAGTATTGTTATTGCCAAAAGGGATAATTTCAAGCGTTTATTGGCTGGGAATTATAACAATTATGGCAGTTTGTTCCGGATGATGAAGGACCTCGATAAAGCCATGAAGTATTATAAATTGGCCGTGGAAATCAATAAGGAAATAGGCAATGACAAGTGGCTAAGCTACAATTATAACAACCTTGGCAACATCTATGACGAGAGAGGACAATTCTCAGAAGCTTTAAATTATTTCCTGTTGAGCATTCGGATGAAAGAGAATATAAATGATGACCGAGGGCGGCTGTTTACGATTCAAAACGTGGCGGCTTTGTATAGTCGAATGGGTATTTATGATAAGGCATATGACTACCAATTGAAGTTTACCAACTTACAAGATTCAATTGCTAATTTGGACAATGCGGATTTGACAAAGGTATTGGCTGCTGAATTTCAAGCAGAAGCAAGAGAAGCTCATATATTAGAACTGAACATGCAGGATAAGTTGAACCGTCAAGAACTTCGTGCGCAAGATGAAAGAATATCCTATCAAAATTTTATTGGGTGGGTACTGGGAATTGGAATTCTGATCATTATACTTGTCGCATTATTGCTTTGGAAATCGGTCATAAACAGGAAAAAAATCAACTCTGAACTCGTGTCGAAGAATGTTCAAATTGATGAGCAACATAATGAAATTATTGACAGTATCAATTATGCGAAACGAATTCAAAATTCGATTCTTCCTGGCCGCGAAAGCTTGACGAAATTACTGATGAACTATTCTGTTCTGTACAAGCCGAAGGACATTATTTCTGGCGATTTTTACATCTGTGATGAAACATCAAATGGTATCTATTTTGGAACGGTTGATTGCACGGGGCATGGCGTTCCTGGCGCAATGGTAAGTATTGTGGCTTCGTCTCACTTCAACAAAATGATCCACGAATTGAACTTGGTGAATCCAGATGTGATTCTGAACGAACTCAATAGGGTTGTCCCCGATGCGCTTGCCGTTGAAAATGAGGTGATCAATGATGGAATGGATATGGCACTTTGTTATATCGACAAGGCTAGGAAACATTTAAAGTTTTCTGGTGCACATCAAAATTGTTGGGTTTTAAACCGAAAAAGTGCAAATGAAGGGCGAACTGTAAATGGAGAATCTGTCGTTCATGAAGGACATGAATTCTCAATCATTGAACTGAGAGGAGAACGTCAAGGAATTGGTAAATCAACGAGTAAAATTAACTTTACAAGCCAATCGATAGAACTTCTTAAAGGCGACACGATTTTAATGTCAACGGATGGATACCAAGATCAATTTGGAGGGGCCAGTAACAAGAAGTTCAAAATCAAAGAAATGCGAAACCTTGTCCTTAAAAATGGAGGTCAATCACCGCAAGGATTAATTGATTGTTTGTCTGAAGCAATTGCCGATTGGCAAGGCGATTATGAGCAGGTCGATGACATTTGCATTCTAGTTGTTCAAGTCTAAGAGCCGTTCATCTCTCTTTCCAACCGTTGAAGAATTCTATTGTTAATCATTTGTAAAAATTGGGTTAACAAACCGTCTATTCCTTAGTTTTGTCGTGTATTAGTGGATACAAATGAAAATTAAACTTCTCTTTCTTTGCTTAACAGCCTTATCCTGCTCGCAATCTGCTTATGCTCAGCGTGAATACCATGTTGAGCAGCAAGATGCCGTTTTAGAAATGGATGGACTTCTTAATGAAGAGGTTTGGAAAACCACAGAAATTGCAGATAAATTCACAGTGAATTCCCCCTCTTACGGAGCAATATCTAAATTCGATTCTGAAATTCACGTTTTTTACGACGATGATGCCATCTACTTCGGAGGGAATCTTTACGACCCAAATCCTGATTCTGTAAGTTATACTTTATCACAAAGAGACGATACTGGAAATGCCGATTGGTTTGGTGTTTCTCTTGATCCTTATGCCAATAGCGTCAACGCTTTTGCGTTTATGGTAACCTCTGCTGGTGTTGAAATAGATGGGTTGGAGTCGTCCGATGATATGGACGATTCATGGAATGCAGTATGGAAAAGTGCGGTTTCGAAAACAGAATTTGGTTGGTCGTTTGAAATTAGAATCCCGTATTCAGCAGTTCGTTTTCCAAATAAGCCTGTTCAAGAATGGAAAATGAATTTTTGGAGACAAGTTCGAAGAAGTCGTGAAATGTCCCATTGGAACCCGATTGATCCGCAAGTGTTTGGAGGAATAACTCAGTCGGGTTATATGAAAGGTTTGAAAGATATTAAATCACCGTTACGACTTTCAATCACACCATACGCAACAGGTTATGTTGAGAATTCATTCGACGATGATTCAGGACTCCAAACATGGAAAAGCAGAGTCACCTATGGAATGGATTTGAAATACGGCTTGAACGATGCATTTACATTGGACATGACGTTGATTCCCGATTTTGGGCAAACGACTTCAGATAAACAAGTTTTAAACCTCGGACCTTTCGAAGTTCGTTACAATGAGAACCGCCCTTTCTTTATTGAAGGAACCGATCTGTTTCAAATCGGCAATGTGTTTTACTCCAGACGAATAGGGGCACGGCCTTATAGATACAATGATGCTATTAATGGCTTAGGAACAAATGAAACCTTAGAAAGCAGTCCAAACTCTTCTCCGCTTATCAATGGTACAAAGGTTTCTGGGCGAACGAAAAATGGACTTGGAATTGGAATTTTTAATTCCGTTGAAGGCCGCACAAGTGCCTCAATTTTAGATTCAAATGGAGTGGAACGCTTGGTGCTCACGAATCCTTTGACGAATTACAACGTATTCGTGCTTTCTCAAAACTTGAAGAACAACAGTACAGTTTCATTTGTGAATACTAATGTGACGAGAGAAGGCAGTGCAAGAGATGCCAACGTGAGTGTAGGGCAGGTGAATTTGTTCTCCACGAACGGGATGTACAAACTTTCATCGACAGTGAGAGCATCCAATGTCATTGAAGAGGAAGTAGTAAACGGACACAGTTTTAACGCAAGTTTTGCTAAAGTCTCTGGACTCATTCAGTACAACTTCGGTTATTGGGAAGAAAGCGATTCGTACGACCCAAACGATCTTGGTTTTCTGTACAATAACAATGAGCGCGGATATAGTGCTGGAGTAAGTTGGAATGACTTTAAAGGAACTAAGAACTTCTACCGAAGAGATGTACGTCTTGGATGGTGGTATGCGGAACTTTATAAACCACAATTGTTTGCATCAACGCAGTTCAATTGGAGGGTAGGAGCACTTCATAAGAAGCAACTTTACGCCAATTTTACTGGGAATGTCAACCCTTTTGGGAGTGTGGATCATTTTGAATCAAGAGAT
Organism: Salibacteraceae bacterium; assembly: GCA_047628775.1. Classification (GTDB taxonomy): domain Bacteria; phylum Bacteroidota; class Bacteroidia; order Flavobacteriales_D; family Crocinitomicaceae; genus UBA4466. The sequence goes on from JBLHVW010000041.1 coordinate 5,600, forward strand.
TTTGGAAGAGAAGTTCGTTTCAATCCAAGCGTGGAATTGGCAACATTTTTCACCAGTGATTATAGCAAACGGTTTGCGCTGGATGGACGGTTTTGGTTCAAGAACTTCTTTGGAACAAGTCAGCACGGAAAAGGATTTTTTATTAGCCCGAGGTTCAGGATTTCTGACAGTTGGAACCTTGTCGTCAACGTAGATGTAGACTTTTTCAATGAAGATTACGGGTATATTTCTCCGGTTGAAACAGGTTATGAAGATCAGGTTCTACTTGGTGTTCGCGATAGAGTCGTGGTTGAAAACTCCATCGAGAGCCAGTTTGTTTTCACCAATCGAATGGGAATCGATTTACGTCTTCGCCATTATTGGCAACAGGTGGATTACAGTTCATTTAGATCACTAATGAATGACGGTTGGACCGAGCCAAGTGCGTATGATCCTATCGATAGTGAAGGAGAATCTGTGCACAACACGAATTACAACGCTTTCACAGTCGACGTTAATTACCGCTGGATTTTCGTTCCAGGAAGCGAGTTGAGAGTGGTTTATAAGAATAACCTGTTTCACTCAAAATCAGACTTGGATCCAAGTTATTTCGGAACGTTTGAATCTCTTTTCGATCAACCTCAAATCAACAGTGTTTCTATTCGGTTTCTCGTCTTCGTTGACGCCATTTACCTTAGAAACTTGAAGAAGAAAAAATCCGAGATGATTTAATAATTTGTGAGTACAGTTTGATCTGTTACTTACATTGGAAGCATAAAATGACGACGAAAAAAAGAGCTCTTACAGTATTAATTGGAATTTTTTTGATTTTGATTTCATTATTTCTGCCAGACAGTATAATTTCGATTAAGGCTGTTGTGTATTTGGTGGGGATTTTAACGATGGGTTCCGGCCTATTGGCCCTTACGACGTCTATTAAGTTCCGTAATTTTTTTGAGTGTATTTTTGCGATTGTAGGCTGTATATCAGCGATTTTATTTTTTGCAGCTGTCACATGTTGGATCGTGTTTTATTAATTTGAATAAGTAGTACAAAAAAACAAAATGGAATACATCGAAGAACAAGCTTTTGAAAACGAGGATTATTCGGCAAAACCACTCCCATTGAGAGAGTACGAAAGATGTCGGTTCTTAAATTGTAATTTTTCAAATGCGAACTTGTCGGAAATGAAATTCATTGAATGTGAATTTGTGGAATGCAATTTCAGCAATAGTAAACTCAACCATACATCGTTGCAAGATGTGAAATTTGAAAACTGCAAAATGTTGGGGCTTCAATTTGATAGCTGCAATGAATTTGGGTTGTCATTTCAATTTTCTGGATGCACTTTAAATCATTCTTCCTTCTATCAAAATAAAATTAGAAAGACGCGTTTTAGTGCTTCTCAACTGCATGAGGTCGATTTTACCGAGTCGGATCTATCCGAAGCGATCTTTGATGATTGTGATTTGACCCGAGCGATCTTTGACCGCACCAACCTTGTTAAAACAGATTTTAAATCGTCGTACAATTATTCAATTGATCCTGAAAACAATCGAATTAAGAAAGCCATTTTTTCACAAGACGGGTTGGCGGGATTGTTGGGGAAATACGGAATCGATGTAAGGAAATAGTTTGAAAAGCTATCACGAGCTAAGAAACATTGAATGAAACGAAATTGATGTAAATAATGAAATTACCACTGAACTGCGAAGTTGAATACATTGAAGACTTCTTGAGCGAAGAGTCTGCCAATAAATTGTTCTCCGAGCTAATGAGTATTGTAGAAAAACAAAATTTCCGCCCGTCAACAGAAGAAGGCAAAACGTATCCCGTAAATTTTGGGAAAGTTATGTTTTTGGACAAAAACCTAATCGATGAAAATAGATTTCCTGAAAAACAATGGGGTGCATCAAATGCATGGACCGACAAATTGAAATTAGTAAAAGAGCAAATTGAAAAATTGACGAATCAGCAATTTCAAGTTTGTGTTTTAATCTATTATCCTGATGGGAATTCAGGAGTAGGTTATCATTCGGATTATCCTGCATTCGGAGATACATCAATCATTCCATCACTAAGTGTAGGAGAAGAAAGAGAATTCAAATTTAGAAATAAGGAGAGTGGGGATGAATTTTGTCAAGCTTTGTCAAATGGAAGTCTAACGATTATGGGGGATCATTGTCAAGAAAGATATGAACATAGTTTGCCAATTAATTCAGAATACAAGCGGCCTAGAATGAATCTAACCTTTAGGAAATATGGGTTTGACGACAGTAAATAAGTGCAGTCGAATCGAAATTTGAAAACTAATTATGCTTCGATATCACCGAAGAAATCATCGTGGTATTTCACAAGTTTATTCTCCATCATGACGTACGTTATTTTTTCGCCGTAAACGGGGGAGAAGAAAACTTCAAACACAATTCCTTCTTTAACTTTTAGGTTTACCTCAACGAATTGCGGATGGCTTTTTGATTGCAAATCAGAACCGCAAGAAGGACAGTAGAATTTTAATTTGTCTCCTTGCGTTAATGTTAATGAATCCTCAGAGTCATATCCATACTTACCAGGCGCTGCGTTTAAATTGATGCTGGTAAATTTGTTGTCCTTCGTTTCCACTTTAAAGCGAATCTGATCATTGTTTGTGAGTTGAAACGCACAATGAGGACAATGGTAATTGTATTTCCAGAGCATATTTCGAAAGTGTTAAATGATGATGAATTGTTATTAAGATAGCCATAATTCATGAATATGCGTTTTATTTCTTTTTTTCAGGATTCAGAATCTTTATTCGTTTGAGGGGATATAAAGCTGAACTACTAAAATAAACTGGAAGATTTAGTTCCGATTATTGTGAAGAGACAGGAACTAGCAAACCACGAATGGGTGAATTGACTTTGAACGAGTCTACTCAATTGAGAGCGAGAGAACTTTACTTGATTCCTTTGGCTCTTGATGTTGATCCTTGTGAAATGATTAAAGAGATTTTAAAGCAGTTAAATTGGAGGCGTAATCCCAAGCTTTGAGTCAAATAAGTTTATTGACGACAAATATGGTTCTCGATCAAGTTTGTCATAAGGTCTTTTTTTGCTAACCTTTCTAGCTATGAATTTGTCCTTATCGTTTAAACAAAGTGAATCCCAAAATTGAGGATTCAAGAATGTATTATCGGAACAATTATTTAAAATGATTCCAGAAATAGCTCTTTGGCATTGGACTTTATCATTCATTGAACCAAGTTTTTTCAAATAAAATGAGGAATTCAAATCATCAGATAGACAACTCAATATAATCATTGTCCTATTAATTTTATCGGGAATAATTGAAACCATAATACAAGGAAAAATTAAATCCCTCTCGTCATTTATCATAACTAACGATGAGTCATTCTCATCAATTATTTTCGGATAGAAGTGTCCGGCGCTTGCAAATGGAAAGATTATAGGTTCTACCTTTACCAAGTATTATAATTTATTAAACTCTTTACTGCTGGGATACTCAACTAGTTTTTTCTTAAAATAGAATGGAAATATCAGATTTAGTTTGGAAATTATTTTACTCCTTCTTCCTGGAATTATATCAGGTTTATTAAAAAAAAATACTTACCTTCTGTACGATAAAAAAAACTAATCTATCTTTTTTATGAAAAAACTACTACTAACTCATTTAATACCTGTTGCGCTAATATTCTGCCCTAACCTGAGTATTGGTCAAACACTTCAATTAGGAATACTTTCCTCTTTTGAAGCTTACACAGGAGCGGGAGCAGTTTCAAATGATGGAACTCTTCTTACAGGAGATGCTGGTACTAATATTGGAATAGTAACAGGATGTGCCGGACCTACTTTTAATGGCAATGTATATAATGCAAATGCCATAACCGATCAGTGCAAAGAAGACTTATTTTTGACGTACATTCATCTTAACGATCTTTTTGTAACATATCCTGGTGTTCATACTCCAGCTTTTGGAGCAGGCGAAACTATTCCCCCTGGTGTTTATTCTACAGGTGGTGCTGGTTCTATTGGCGGAGATCTTACTCTTGATGGAGGAGGAGACCCTAATGCATATTTTGTTATTAAATTTAATGGAGCATTTACAGTAGGAGCAGGTTCAACAGTTACTCTAATTAATGGCGCACAATCTTGTAATGTTTTTTGGATTGCTGAAGGTGCTATTTCTGTTGGAGCAAATACGGTTGTGAAAGGAACTTTGCTTGCTCATATAGGCGCTGTCGGAATAGGCGCAGACGTTAATCTTGAAGGAAGAATGCTTTCTTTAAAAGGAGCAATAACTATTGGAGTGGGTTCTGTAGCAATTGCACCTTCTTGTATTAGTACTATTCCAATATTTTGTGAAACTGAGTGTACACCTGCACCTGAAGTTGATGTTTTAGGAATTCTATCAGATTTTGCGCTTTATACTAGTTTTGGTGCTGTGGCAAACACTTCTACATCAGGAATTTATGGAGATATAGGTTCAGATGAAGGTGCTATAAGTGGTTACGCTGCTTCAGTTGTTATGGGGTCTTTTCATTCTGAAGATCTGATTACTGCTCAAGGAGTAATTGATTTGAAAAATGCTTATATCTCACTTATGGCACTTCCAAATACAGTGAATGGACATACCCCAGCATTTGGAAGCGGTGAAACTATAACATCTGGTGTTTACTATATTGGATCAGCAGGATCATTAGCAGGAACAATAACCTTAGATGGACAAAATAATCCTAATGCTATATTTGTATTTAAATTTGAAGGTGCTTTTACCGTAGCCGCTGCCTCAAAAATGATTTTAACTAATGGAGCAAGGCGTTGTAATATATTTTGGATTGGAGGAGCAGGAATTCCTACTGGAGCCATAAGTATAGGAGCTGCTGCTGTTTTAAAAGGAACATTTCTTTCGCATGGAGGGGCTTGTAGCTCTGGGGCTGGTGTATTTCTTGCAGGTCGACAACTTTCTACGGCTGGTGCTGTTAATACTTATTCTGGTGTAATTTATAATAATCCTACTTGTGTTACTTCTACCCCTTTGGATCAGTCTGTTATAATAGCAACTGCGGATACAGCAGGACCTATTAACGGTCTTACGGGCGGAACTAATGTAGTTAATGTATTAACAAACGACACTTTAAATGGAGCTTCCGTTAGTATTTCACAAGTTAATTTAACGACAATTACTCCTAACGCTAATTTGACATTAAATCCTGATGGCTCTATTGACGTTGCTTCTAATACTCCTCCAGGAATTTATACCTTGGTATACCAAATCTGTGAAGTTTCAGACCCAACGAATTGTCAGTCAGCTACGGTTACTATCTCGGTAGTCTGTGTCCAATCTGCTGAACCAGCTACTGCTTGTTATGAAACAGCAACATTTAATACAAACACTTGTGCTTGGGACGTAACTGGATCACAACCTGCTGAACCTGTTACTGCTTCTTGTGAGACTGCAACGTTTAATACAAACACTTGTGCTTGGGACGTAACTGGATCGCAATCTGCTGAACCTGTTATTGCTTGTTATGAGACTGCAACGTTTAATACAAATACTTGTACTTGGGACGTAACTGGATCACAACCTACTGAACCTAACACTGCTTGTTATGAAACTGCAACGTTTAATACAAACACTTGTGCTTGGGTTGTAACTGGATCACAACCTGCTGTACCTGTTACTGCTTCTTGTGAGACTGCAACGTTTAATACAAACACTTGTGCTTGGGAGGTAACTGGATCGCAATCTGCTGAACCTGTTATTGCTTGTTATGAAACGGCAACGTTTAATACAAATACTTGCACTTGGGACGTAACTGGATCACAATCTGCTGAACCTAACACTGCTTGTTATGAGACTGCAACGTTTAATACAAACACTTGTACTTGGGACGTAACTGGATCACAATCTGCTAAACCTAACACTGCTTGTTATGAGACTACAACGTTTAATACAAACACTTGTGCTTGGGTTGTAACTGGATCACAATCTGCTGAACCTAACACTGCTTGTTATGAGACTGCAACGTTTAATACAAACACTTGTGCTTGGATTGTAACTGGATCACAATCTGCTGAACCTAACACTGCTTGTTATGAGACTGCAACGTTTAATACAAACACTTGTGCTTGGGTTGTAACTGGATCGCAATCTGCTGAACCTGTTATTGCTTGTTATGAGACTGCAACGTTTAATACTTGTACTTGTACTTGGGACATAACTGGATCACAATCTACTGAACCTATTATTGCTTGTTATGAAACGGCAACATTTAATACTTGTACTTGTACTTGGGACGTAACTGGATCACAATCTGCTGAACCTAACACTGCTTGTAATGAGACTGCAACGTTTGATACAATCACTTGTACTTGGGTTGTAACTTCTGTACAAAGTATTGAGCCATGCGGACCAAGGTTTAATCCAGGCAATTCTGATTGGCAGTTCTGTTTAATCACTCCATCTGGCACTTATTCAAGAGATGATTTAGCTAATAATAGTAACTTCACCTATTCAGGAATAGCAACTAGTGTTTACTTTAAACCTATAGCTGGCGGAGGAGATGTAATTGTAAACGGCAATTCATATGCAGTTCAGAATGGTAGTTACTATTTATTTACAGGGAACTTGACTGTAGATGTAAGTAGTTCACATCCTGGTTCAATGGGACATTGGGAAATATGCTTGACATCTGATTCAAATCCAAATTATGGAAATGGAAATAACAGACCAATAAGTCCATGTGAAGATAATAATCAAAAGGTGATGGACTTAAATGAAACAAATATTTACCCTTATCCAACTAAAGGATTCATAACTGTTGATTTTGGTGAAATTGAAGGCGCTGCTAATTATGCCTTGTACACCTTTGAAGGAAGGATAATAGAACAAGAACAAAATGTTACTGACATTTACCCTAATCCAACTAAAGGATTCATAACTGTTGATTTTGGTAAAATTAAAGGCGCTGCTAATTATGCCTTGTACACCTTTGAAGGAAGGATGATACAACAAGAACAAAATGTTACTGACAGAACAGTTAGTATTGATTTATCTAATGAATGTAGTGGCGTTTATTTATTAAAAATAAAGAACCAAAACACCGTTAACGTTCACAGAGTTGTGAAACAATAATCATAAAATAATTTATTAGTAAGAGCCTCTCCATTTTGGAGGGGCTTTTTTGTTTACTAAGCTACTTTTCCACCTAAGGAGAAAAAAACATTCGGCCAACAGGAACTAACAAAAATAAGCCCAAGTAATGGGCTTATTTTTGTTAGTTCTCTTAATGTCATAGCCAGACTAATTGTCAACCTTCAATTTCGAGACTGAAACGATTCCAAAAAAGACTTATTTCTTCTCTTTTACGAAGCGTACATTTTGGTCATCATATTTAATGTAGTACGTTCCTTTTTTATACTTTGTGAAGTCAATCCATTTCCCCTTTCCTTCTAATATAAGCTTCCCTTTCTTGTTGTATACTTTATGTTCAATTGATGAAGGCAATTCATATATGGTTTTTACCTCGCCTTTTTTGGGAAGCATACTCATTGGTGGTAGCTCTTTACTCATCTCAACTTGACAAGAGGAGGAGTAACTAATAAATAAAACGACTATTAATACAATAGTTTTCATAATACTTTTTTTATAATTAATAATGATCCAAATGTAAACCAGTCGTATAAAATAGCCTTCACCACATGGGGTGAAATTTGAAGTGATGGGAATCTTTGCTATTATTCAATAACAATTTAATCGCTAAGAAAAGACTATATTATTCAGTTTTTTTTGAAATATAAATGAGCTTAATTACAAGTGTTAACCTCATGTTTCGAGAGGAAGGAATTTCAAAATTGCGGTACATCTTTTTTAGTGATGATCTTGTTCCTTCAACACTTAATGAAACTTGATTCGCAAGGTCTATGTTTGAAATAGATGGAAACTCAATAAGTTGGTGAATGATTTTCCAATCACTTTCATTTAGCTTTATGGAAGTCGCTTCTTCAATTTTTTTTCTGTCTAAAGTAACTTCTTTGGGGTATAAATAACTATTTAAGTACTTCTCCTTTGGGGCCTTTTTCAATGAATTAAATTGGTGAAGTAATTTTGCTTGTTCACTCTTGATGCGTTTTAGCCGAATCCCGAAGAATATGAGCACAAACAAAAGAACAGCAGCGGTTAGTATAATAATCAAAGCCACATAGCTTTTGTTCTCTTTTTTTTGTTCGGTAAGGATAGGACTTGTTATTTTTTCGAATTTGCCAATGTTCCCATCGTAGCGAACGAAGTACTTCCCAGCTTTGTAGTCAGTGTAATCAATAAATTGAGCGTAACCTGAATCGATGAAACTACCATTTTGATCATATATTTTATAGTTGCTTTTGGATGATAATTCAAAAAAAGTTTTGACCTCACCTTTCGCGGGCAACATTACTAGCGGTGGTATTTTTTGACTTGTATCTTTTTGTCCGAAAGAAAGAACGGAAAATACTATTGTAATTAACAGTAGAACGGTTTTAATCATATATTGGTTAATAACGTGTTGTGTATGAAATGCAGCGTGTAAAAAGACGCTAATTTTTCGGATTAACACGGAACCGAATTTTTATACTTTGTTTTTAACTTATCAATCTTAATGGCCAAATTTAAAAATTTGGCGGTCTTTTGTAAATTAGCACGAATCTTTCGGTTTAGCACTTATTAGCTATGTTTTATAAACCGTGTTGTGTGCTGGCCCTAATCATTTTTCTTCCCACTCTAAATTCAATTATAGCAAGGAGTAATATTATTACAATTTCGATTAAGATATATATCCATCCTAAATTGGTAATTGTCCCAAAATGATAAAATACGAATCCTAATGATATACAACAATATATTAAATTCAGTACTGCGATTCCTTTTAAGAATAGTGCAGTTCTTAGGTGTTTTTTTCGATAACAATAGAAATCATAGGTTGCAAAAAATATAGGCATTATGGCAAGAAGATATAATGTTGAAGAAGGAATTCCAAAGATTATTTCAAATTTAACTAATACGACTCCTAATAAAAAAGCTGATAGAATTGCTCCAAACCCGTCTATCAAAAAGAGTTTTTTCGGATTCAGTTCAGCTTTAGTTATTAAATCTTCGATTTGCATATTTTAACTCCTTTTCTGGTTTCCCACGCTTGCACACAACGGGAGGCTTCTCAAAAACCTCTTTTTTCTTTAAAAATACCTTCTATTTTCGATAATACCTTCTATCAGTTGGTTCAAATGTCAATGTGTAAAAAACAGAACCGGTCTTTTCAAAAGATAAAAGGAGCTTAAAACCGACTTATTTGAGTCAAATAGAAGCAAAAAATCAAGTGTAAGGTCTTTCAACCTTCTTTTCAAGTCCTTTTTGTCTAAAATGGACATAACCCTCCTGAGGTTGTAACACATAAATGATCTCTCGAAGCTACAAGCCCTTATGGTTTTTAGGGTGTATTAGCCACATTTTCTTTTAAAATAAAGTGATTATAAGGAAAGATTCATATATTTACCGCTTCAAATGACAACAAAGAATCCATATAAATCTATTTTTCAGGTCGCTGCACCTGTGATGGTTTCTTGTGCAATCTCTTCTAGGAGATCAGATCGTCGTAGACGCCTTTTGGCGTAATCTTTATTGCCAAGCTACGCGCTAGGCGTTTCACTCAGTATAGTATTAGTTTAAATATCAACAATCTCAGTCGAGATTAATTGGTTCATTTTATGAAATTTAATGTTATTGTGGCGAATATAAGTCACACAATGCATGCCGCATTTATATGCAATATGATGGAAGAGGCTGCAAAAAAAAGAGGTACAGGAATCTCGAAACGAAAGCCTGAATATATCCAGCAGAAAATAATGGAAGGAAAGGCTGTTATAGCTTTTCATGAATATTCCGTTATCGGGTTCTGTTATATTGAAAGCTGGGACAATGAAAAATTTGTTGCCAATTCAGGACTGATCGTTCATCCCGATTATCGAAAAACGGGAGTAGCGAAACTGATCAAAAAAAGAACATTCGACCTTTCTAAGGAACTATTTCCAACATCTCGATTGTTTGGAATCACGACAAGCCATGCCGTGATGAAAATAAATTCTGATCTGGGATACAAGCCAGTGACTTTTTCGGAGCTCACCAAATCAGATGCCTTTTGGAAAGGTTGTCAGGAGTGCAAAAATTATGATATCCTGGATAGAATGAATAGAACCATGTGTTTATGCACAGCTATGATTTGTGACTTTAACGAATCGCGCGAACAAGAAAGTGAAAAGCACATGGCTTGGGATCGATTCAAGTCATTCATCAAAAGACGCAAGTCAAAAAAGACAAACATTTTAAAGTTTAAAAAATGAAGAAGGGAAAAGTACTACTAGCATTTAGTGGAGGATTAGATACATCTTATTGTGTCAAATATTTGATGAATGAAAAACAACTTGAAGTCCACACTGCAGTTGTTAATACAGGAGGTTTTTCAGAGCGAGAGTTGAATGAAATAGAATTAAAAGCGCTTGATTTAGGTACATCCAGTCATGCGGCGTTAGAAGAAACAAACGCCTTTTATCAAGAGATTATTCGGTTCTTGATTTACGGAAACGTGCTAAAGAATAACACCTATCCATTGTCCGTGAGTGCGGAACGAATTCATCAGGCTTGTGCTCTTGTCAAATATGCCAAAGTAATTGGAGCAACATCAATTGCACACGGAAGCACTGGCGCAGGAAATGATCAAATTCGATTTGACCTGGTCTTTCAACTATTAGCTCCAGAGCTTGAAATAATCACTCCGATTAGAGATCAAGAATTATCCCGAAAGGAGGAGATTGAATATTTGAATACCAATGGTGTTGATGTAAGCTGGGAGAAGGCAAAATACTCGATTAACAAAGGACTTTGGGGAACAAGCATCGGTGGCGCAGAAACGTTAACGTCTCATCAAATACTTGTGGAAAGTGCATATCCGGATGCATTGGAGAAAACTGAACCTCAATCGGTTGAATTGGATTTTGAAAAGGGTGAAATTGTTGGTGTCGATAATCAAAAAATGGATTCAGTGAAAGCCATTCAAACGCTTGATGCGATGGCTTCAAAGTATGCTATTGGGAGAGATATCCATGTTGGCGACACGATTATTGGAATCAAAGGGAGAGTAGGTTTTGCTGCTGCAGCGCCTGCCATCATTATCAAAGCACATCATACGTTGGAGAAACACACACTTTCTAAATGGCAACTTCATTGGAAAGAACAATTGGGAAGCTGGTATGGAATGTTTATCCATGAGGCACAGTATTTCGAGCCGGTAATGAGAAACATTGAAGCGTTTTTGGAAGATTCACAGAAGTATGTTTCAGGAAAGGTATTCATTGAACTGCATCCATACCGTTTTGTAGTGAAGGGAATTGAGTCGAAACATGATTTAATGTCATCTGATTTTGGTGATTATGGCGAGGCCAATAAGCGTTGGTCAGGTGAAGACGCAAAAGGATTTACGAAACTCTTAGCGAACCCTATGCAATTGTTCAACCATGTAAATAAAATCGTATGATAACAATAGGAATTATTGGAAGCGCAGGATACGTTGCAGGTGAATTGATCCGTTCTTTGGTGAATCATCCGCAGGTGAAAATTGATTTTTTGTACAGCCATTCCAATCCGGGTGTTGAGGTATCAACGATTCATCAGGATGTCTTGGGCACAGATTTGACTTTTTCCCAAGATTTAAATTACAACATCGATCTTCTGTTTCTCTGCCTTGGGCACGGGAATTCAAAGAAGTTTTTATCGAAGCACAGTTTTTCAAGCAATACAAGAATCATTGATCTTGGAAACGATTTCCGATTGAAGGGCGATGCTTCATTTCATGGAATGGACTTCGTGTATGGTTTGGTTGAATCGAACAAAAAAAGAATCAAGGATGCTTGTTACATTGCTAATCCGGGTTGCTTTGCGACGGCTATTCAGCTCGCTTTGTTGCCGCTTGCGAAGGAAGGACTTCTGAAAAATGATGTACACATTAACGCTATTACAGGATCAACTGGAGCAGGACAATCTTTGAGTTCCACTTCTCATTTCAGTTGGAGAAACAATAACATTTCGATGTACAAGGAATTCAACCATCAACATCTCGGTGAAATAGGAGAGACGCTAGCGACTATTCAATCCGATTTTGACAAGGAGCTAAACTTTTTACCCGTGCGAGGTGATTTTTCACGAGGTATTTTTGCCAGCGCATACATGAAATGTGACTTGGATGAAGAAACACTGATTCAATTGTATGAAGCTTATTACAAATCAGCTGAGTATACGCACGTATTTAAAGGGAATGTGCATTTGAAGCAAGTCGTAAATACAAACAATTGTGCGCTTCAAATTCAAAAGATTGATGGAAAAGTACTCATCACATCCGTAATCGATAACCTATTGAAAGGTGCTGCTGGTCAGGCGATCCAAAATATGAACCTCATGTTTGGATTGCCCGAAAAAACAGGGCTTTCATTCAAAGCAAATTATTTCTAAGATGAATTTATTTAATGTATATCCACGATTTGACATTACACCAGTAAAAGCAGAAGGATGCTATCTCTACGATGAGAATAATCAAAAATACCTCGATTTATATGGAGGACATGGAGTAATCTCGGTTGGACATAATCACCCGGTTTACACGAAAGCGATTTCGGAACAGATGAATACCATTTCGTTTTATTCGAATTCGGTAAACATTCCAATTCAGTCAACGCTTGCCGAAAAATTAAGTCAAGTTTCAGGTTACCCCGATTACAACTTGTTCTTATGCAATAGTGGTGCAGAAGCCAATGAAAATGCGTTGAAGCTAGCTTCGTTTCACACCAATAAGCCGAAGGTCATCACGTTCAAAAATAGTTTTCATGGGAGAACGAGTGCGGCACTTAATGTAACAGATAATGAGAAGATCTTAGCCCCAATAAATAAGCATGGAGCAGAAGCAATTTTTGTTGAGTTGAACGATGTTGAAGGTCTAAAAAAAGCATTCGAAACGAAAGATATTTGCGCTGCAATTATTGAAGGAATTCAAGGTGTAGGAGGATTAGATCAACCTAGCCAAGGGTTTTTAAAAATGCTGCGAAGCTTATGTGATAAACATCAAGTGGTATTGATTTTGGATGAGATTCAAAGCGGTTACTTTCGATCGGGGAAATTCTTCGCACACCAATACGCAGAGATTAAAGCCGATATTATTTCAATGGCAAAAGGCATGGGGAATGGGTTCCCGATTGGTGGAATTTTAATTAACCCTGACATCAAAGCGACCTATGGATTGCTAGGAACAACCTTCGGCGGTAATTATCTTGCATGTGCTGCTGGCTGTGCTGTTCTCGATATTTTGAGCGAAGAGAATATAGTAGAAAACATCAATCAGTTGGATAGATGGATGAGGCATGAATTGGCTTCAATTCCTGAGATCAAAAAAGTGAAGGGAAAAGGTTTGATGTTGGGTATTGAGTTTGATTTTCCCATCAAAGAATTGAGATCAAAATTGTTGTTCGATTCCAAAATATTTACGGGTGCTTCAATGAATCCAAATTTATTGAGAATACTTCCTCCTCTCACGGTGAAACGAGAAGATTTAAATGAATTCATTCAAGCCCTAAAACAACATTTATCATGAAAAAATTTAGTTCAATCGAAGATATAGAAGACTCCGAAGCATTAATGAAATTAGCATTGAGTCAGAAATCGAGTCCATATAAATGGAATCAGTTAGGTGAAAATAAAACCTTGGGATTGTTGTTCTTTAACCCAAGTTTGAGAACACGTATGAGCACGCAAAAAGCGGCCATGAACCTTGGGATGAATGTAATTGTCATGAATTTAAATTCAGAAGGTTGGAAGCTTGAGTTCGAAGATGGTTCAACGATGGATTCAGACAGTCAAGAACACATTCGTGAAGCTGCTGCGGTTGTCTCTCAATACTGCGATATTATAGGAGTTCGTACATTTCCATCTTTGAAAAATCGCGAAGAAGACTATGCTGAAGAGATTTTGAATGGTTTTGTAAAGCATGCTTCTGTTCCAATTATTTCGTTGGAAAGTGCCACACGTCATCCGCTGCAATCGTTAGCTGATATGATGACAATTGAAGAGCACAAAACGAAGAAAAAGCCAAAGGTTGTTTTGTCATGGGCTCCTCATTCAAAAGCACTACCTCAAGCCGTAGCAAATTCATTTGTAGAATGGGCGAAAGAAGGTGATTTTGAATTAGTCGTTGCGAATCCAATCGGGTTCGATTTGGAAGCTTCAATTACAGATGGAGTTCAGGTTATTCACAACCAGGAAGAAGCTTTTAAAGATGCCGACTTCATCTATGCAAAGAATTGGTCTTCTTATGAAGATTACGGAAAGATTGGAGAGAACCTTAATGATTGGATGATTCGTCCAAATCAAATGGCAAAAACCAATGACGCTAAATTTATGCATTGTCTTCCGGTACGGAGAAATGTGGTTGTTCATGATGATGTGATCGATTCTGAAAACTCACTCGTGATTCAACAAGCAGAAAACAGAATTTACGCAGCACAAGCTATTCTCTTTAAACTTTTGAAGGATGAAAATGAAATGTAAAGTGGTGAAAATTGGAGGAGGAATTATCAATGATGAATTTGCTCTTTCTGAGTTTTTGAAAGCCTTCAGCGAGATTGATTCCCCCAAATTATTGGTGCATGGAGGTGGTGAAATGGCAACGGAACTGAGTACTCAATTGGGACATCATGTTCAACTAATCAACGGGCGAAGAGTAACAACTGAGGAAGGACTTAAAGTCGTAACTATGGTGTATTCTGGATGGATTAACACGTCTATCTGTGCCAAGCTATCTGAATTTGGTTGTACAGTTATCGGGCTTTCTGGAGCAGATGCAAATGTGATTGAGTCTAAAAAACGTCCAGCCGAACCTCTTGATTATGGTTTTGCTGGTGATATTCAAAAAGTAAATGGGAGTGTTTTGAATGATTTTATTCAGAGCAATCTATGTCCAGTGATGTGTTCAATTACTCATGACGGTTTTGGTCAATTACTCAATACGAATGCCGACACAATTGCTTCTGAAGTAGCCATTGCATTGTCAGAATTCTATGATGTGAATTTGTTTTACTGTTTTGAAAAGCCTGGAGTTCTTATGAATGCTGATGATAGCGACTCAGTGATTGGTCAAGTTGATCTGGCGAAATACGAAAGTTTACAGAAAGAAAACGTCATCAATGAAGGAATGATTCCTAAGCTTCACAATTGCTTCTACGCATTGAAAAGTGGAGTTCAACATGTTCGAATAGGGGATGTTAATAGCTTGAATGAAGAAAATTGTGGAACGGTTTTAACACTTGAATCATGAAAGAGCATTACAAAGAAGCACTTAGATTATTGAAACAACTTATTGTTACTCCTTCATTTTCCAAAGAGGAAGATAAGACAGCAACCATTATTGCAGATTGGTTAAATGAACGCGGAGTTGAAGTAATGCAATCGAACAACAATGTTTGGGCAAAGAACAAGCACTTTTCCCATGACAAACCGACTGTATTATTGAATTCGCATCACGATACAGTACAAGCGAATGTAAATTACAGCCTCGACCCGTTCCATTCAAAAGTAGAAGACGGAAAACTCTTCGGTTTAGGAAGTAATGATGCTGGCGGAGCTGTGGTTTCTCTACTTGCAGCATTTATGGAATTCTATCCGCGGATTGATTTAAAGTACAACCTGCTAATTGCAATTACAGCGGAAGAGGAAATCTCTGGTCAACATGGAATAGCATCGCTGTTCTCGGAGTTACCTAACATAGAATTTGCAATCGTTGGAGAACCAACAGAAATGAATTTGGCAATTGCCGAGAAAGGGTTAATGGTAATTGATGGTTGCGCAACGGGAATCTCAGGACATGCCGCTCATAACAATACCGAAAACCCGATTTACACTGCGATGAAAGATATTGAGTGGATTTCGAACTTTCAATTTGATCGAAATTCAACCATGCTGGAAAACGTAAAAATGAGTGTTTCACAAATCAACGCTGGAAAACAACACAACTTGATTCCTGGAGCATGCGATTTTGTGATCGATGTTCGCGTGAATGATCAATATTCCAATCGAGAAGTTTTTGAGATCATCAATGAAAATACCGTGAGTGAATTAACACCAAGATCGTTTCGATTGAACTCATCTTCGATTGATCAAAACCATCCAATTGTACTTGCAGGATTAGCCTTGGGTAAAACTACATTTGGATCTCCGACGCTCTCTGATCAAGCATTGATCTCATGTCCATCATTGAAAATTGGTCCAGGGAAAACAGAGCGATCGCATACCGCAGATGAGTTTATTTATCTGCATGAAATAAAAGAGGGAATTGAAATTTATATAGAATTAATAGAAAAATTGAACAGTTATGAAATTGTGGGATAAAGGATATACGATTGACAATGTGGTTGATAAATTTACGGTAGGAGATGACCGTGTTTTGGATTTGAAATTGGTTAAATATGACCTGTTGGGTAATATTGCTCATGCTAAGATGCTCAATCATATCGGAATAATATCTGATGAGGAACTGAAGGATATATTAAGAGGTTTGAGAGCAATTCAGGAAACAGTAGACAATGGCACTTTTGTGATAGAAGAGAATTTCGAAGATGTCCACAGTAAGGTTGAGTTCGAGTTGACTCAATTGATTGGTGAGGCCGGTAAGAAAATCCATACAGCGCGTTCTCGAAATGACCAGGTTCTAGTGGATTTGCACTTGTATGCAAAGAATGAAATTGGTGTAATGAGCGAGTTAGTCAATCAGCTTTTCGAGCTTTTATTAACGCTTGCCGAAAAACATAAAGGTGTATTAATGCCAGGCTATACACATATGCAAGTCGCTATGCCTTCATCCTTTGGTTTGTGGTTCAGCGGGTATGCTGAATGCCTCATTGATGATCTTCACCTTATGAATGCTGCGTTTAAGATCTGTGATCAAAATCCATTGGGATCAGCGGCAGGATATGGTTCTTCATTTCCGATCAATCGTTCGATGACAACAGAATTATTGGGTTTTGAAACGCTCAAATACAACGTGATTGCAGCGCAAATGAGTCGTGGAAAAATGGAAAAGTCTCTCGCATTTGCAATGGCATCTGTTGCAGGTACTCTTTCTCGTTTTGCTGCAGATGTTTGTTTATATATAAGCCAGAATTTCAATTTTATAGGGTTTCCGAAAGAGCTCACTACAGGTTCGAGCATTATGCCTCACAAAAAGAACCCTGATGTATTTGAATTGATGCGTGCAAAGTGCAATAAAATTCAAAATCTCCCAACGGAAATCATGATGATAACTAATAATTTGACGATGGGATATCACCGTGATTTTCAATTGTTAAAAAAGAGTTTAATGGATAGTGTTGATGAAATGAATAATTGTCTAGAAGTATGCTTCTTCATGTTGAATCACATTGAGGTTAAAACCAATTTTTTGGGTGATGAAATGTATGATTTAATGTACACCGTTGAGGATGTGAACAAACTGGTAATAGATGGGGTTCCGTTTCGAGAGGCCTATAAAATGGTGGGAGAAAAAGTCCTCAATGACAGCTACGAGCCAACTAAAGAGGTACAACACTCGCATGAAGGGAGTATTGGAAATTTATGTTTGGAGGAGATTCGACAGAAAATGTTTAAGGTTAGAAAGCTGAGCTATTAGGTGCGATTTTCAATCATATTCGTATGGTTTTCAATGTTCGTTAAGGGACATAGTTTACATCTACCCCAATTTAGCATCACATTGGTATCTACAGGGTTTTCTCCATTCAAAATTTGATAACCAAAATTATTGGAATAACTCAATTTATACGCTTCCCTGCCAATCATGGCTGAAGGTAAAATCACGACCGTTCTAATTCCGTATTTTTACCTAATTCAATCGCTAGTTTATCCGAATCATTTTTAGAATTGTAGTACCAATTCCTTAGGTCCCTGTTGTATCCATTATCGACATTTGCGGGTAATTTTGTAAAGTCCAAAGATACTACAGAACTTACGTATACAATATTTTGAATTCCACATTCATTTGCGGAATCAAACACATTTTGAGTCCCCTGTGCATTGTTATCATAGATTTCAGTTTTAGGGTCTTTTGCCCACCTACTAAAATTTGCACCTACCGCATATAAATTAGTAACACCTTTAAATGCTATTTTAGGAGCTTCTCTATCCGCAATACATGCTTGTACTGCTTCACAATCTAATCCTTTAAAAGGATCTTTTTTATTAATATTTCTTACCGTTGCTCTTACCTTTTTGTTTTCAGAAAGCAATAATCTAACCAAGTTATTATCTAAATGTCCGTTTGCACAACGCAACATAGCGTTAACGTTATGTGCAATTCTTCCCTTCCCCCGAAAAAAATAATTACTGAGAGGTAACGTTTTCTTCAAAAAAGGATAATTTTAAGCTAAAGTTCAAGAGGCTGTAACGGTTTGATGTTTTAAAATAGTACAAAAAAGTTACTCAGAATTAAGAAGAACATGAAGTCAATTTTTACCATAATCATATTTGGAATTTTCATTAGCTGTACAGTTAATGAAAAAGACCTTGAGATTAATGAAAGTCAACATCTACAATTTAATTCATTAAACAGCCCCGAAAATCAGAACGAGCTGTCGATTTATTGGATAAATAGAGCATACGCAATATGTATAGGCCGCGGACATTCTCCATGTTCATGCTTGTCAGAAAACGAATTAG
>JBLHVW010000042.1:0-24069 GCA_047628775.1 Salibacteraceae bacterium
GACGCTCGGTATTGACCGCACTAAACTTATTAAGATGTGAACTGCTGAAAATTAATATTGAAAAAAGTTAAGTATAGCTTGTGAATTTTAGAAAAAAATGGTTTCTTTGCACCCGCTTTTAGAATAAGTAATTAATAAATAGTCGATGTCAAGAGTTTGTCAAATCACAGGAAAATCGGTAATGGTTGGGAATAATGTTTCTCACTCTCAACGTAAAACAAAAAGAAAGTTTTACCCGAATTTGATCACAAAAAAGTTTTTCATGCCTGAGGAAAACGAGTACATTACATTGAAAATTTCAACCTCAGCGTTGAGAACTATCAATAAAAAAGGTATTTCAGTTTGTGTTAAAGAAGCACGATTAAAAGGGTTTATTAAATAATCGTTTTCTACAACAGTTCTGGCTTCGGTCTGGAAAGTAGTGCGTTAAAAGAAAGAAAATGGCAAAAAAAGGAAATAGAATTCAGGTAATATTGCAATGTACTGAGCACAAAGAATCAGGTATGCCTGGAATGTCTCGTTACATTACAACGAAGAACAGAAAAAACACTCCGGATAGATTAGAGATTAAGAAATTTAATCCTGTTTTGAAGAAGTATACACTTCATAAAGAAATTAAATAATCTAAGACATGGCAAAGAAAGTAGTAGCATCACTACAGAAAGGTGGTGGAAAAGAACATACTAAAGTTATTAAAATGAGTAAGAACTCTGAATCAGGGAACTACACATTTAAACAGGAAATAGTACACAATGACAAAGTTAAAGAATGGTTCGATAAGAACTAGTTCAAATTTATTGTGCCGATAGCATCGGATGTTAAAAATTTAAGCTTCTGCCATAGGTGGAAGCTTTTGTTGTATATAAATTATGGCATTATTTAATTTTTTTTCAAAGGATAAAAAAGAAAGTCTAGATAAAGGGCTTGAGAAGACGAAACAAGGTTTATTCAGTAAACTTACACGCGCGGTTGTTGGTAAATCCAAAGTGGATGCTGAGGTGTTGGATAACCTTGAAGAGATCTTAATCACTTCTGATGTTGGTGTAGAAACCACGCTAAAAGTCATTGGTAAGATTGAGGAAAGAGTTGCCAGAGATAAAGTTTTGGGCGTAGAAGAGTTGAACTCTATTCTGAAACAAGAAATCACAAACCTTCTTGAAGAGAATAATTCATCAGAAGAGGTGAAGTTTGAAGTTCCAAAACACGCGGATGGACCACATGTAATTATGGTTGTTGGAGTGAACGGGGTTGGAAAAACAACCACGATTGGAAAATTAGCATATCAATTTAAAAAAGCGGGGAACAGTGTTGTGCTTGGAGCATCAGATACATTCCGCGCTGCTGCCGTTGATCAATTAACTATTTGGGCAGATAGAGTAGGAGTGCCAATTGTACAACAAGGTATGGGCGCAGATCCTGCTTCTGTTGCATTTGATACCTTGCAATCTGCAAAAGCTCAGAACGCGGATGTTGTGATTATCGATACTGCAGGAAGATTGCACAACAAGGTCAACTTGATGAACGAGTTAAGTAAGATCAAAAGAGTTATGGATAAAGTAATTCCAGAAGCTCCGCATGAAGTCTTGCTCGTTCTTGACGGTTCAACAGGTCAAAATGCATTCGAGCAAGCGAAACAATTTTCAGCAACTACAAGCATTACAAGTTTGGCAATTACAAAACTTGACGGGACTGCCAAAGGTGGTGTTGTAATTGGAATATCGGATCAAATGAAAATTCCAGTTAAGTATATTGGTGTTGGTGAATCAATGGAAGACCTTCAGCCATTCAATAGAAGTGAATTCGTAGATTCGCTTTTCTCATAGTTTTCTGGGGAATTAGAGTTGTCGAAGTCTATGACAATCTCACTTAAAGATTACCACTTCTTAAAATCACTTTAAATTTTTTCGGTTAAATCTACACAGCTAGATTGTTTATCTGTGCCGGCGCCTGTTTGGAATAAAAGACTTCAAAAATTGGGGTGTTTAAGGGAGTACAACGCTCTTTTTCCTGCAACGCAGTATCCAAAGTTATTTTTATTTTATGCGGATTATAATAATGCAGTTATGGTCATGCCCTAAGACGAGGCGTGGAATTATGCCAGGGCAGTATTAACTGTCAGGTACTTTTATAAAAGAGTGAAAAGTTAACAATCACCGCAAGCTCTGTTAAAAATAGTATCTAATAGTATTGTGCTCTCATTTGAATACACTATTTTAGAAGCGCTAAACTATTTATACATCTATGAAACTAATTCAAAACTCTCTCAGGGCGTCGGCTCTTGTGATGGCTACTTTATTGTTGTCCGTTACGAAATTATCAGCGCAAACTCCAATCATTCGATGCCACACAGTCTATATGGACTCCGTTAGGCACGCACAAAATCCCAATCTTCCTACTGCTGAAGAATTCGAGGATTGGATGGAAAAAGAAATCACACAAAAAAAGAAATATGCGGAGACTTCCTTAATAATTAATGGAGTTTACCAGATTCCCGTAGTTGTTCATCTTATTCATGACGGCGATGCAATAGGAACAGGTGATAATCTGTCAGCGGCAATTGTGCAATCTCAGATCGATGTGCTTAATGAAGATTTTAGAAAGTTGATAGGAACTCCAGGTTACAATACACATGTTGTTGGAGCTGATACTAAGATTGAATTCTGTCTTGCAAGACGCCGGCCTGATGGCTCTGCATTTCCTGCAGGAGATGATGGGATTAACAGAATTGATCGTTCGACTCCTGGTTGGACAGCGCCTCCTTATACAACAGCTTACATTAATGGTACTATCAAGCCGTATTGTACTGGAACACAATTTGGAGGTTGGAATCCAGCAGATTATATGAACTTCTGGGTAATGGATATCTCCGGAGGTATTTTAGGATATGCTCAATTCCCGACGTCTTCAGTAGGTGGAATGGGTTGTGGAGCTCAATCGACATTCACGGATGGAGTTGTTATGTTGACTTCAAGTATTGGTAAGAGTTCTGTTACTGGCTTCGCTGGACCATACAATGAAGGAAGAACAGCCACTCATGAAATTGGTCACTGGTTAGGTCTCCGTCATATTTGGGGAGATGGCGGTTGCGGTGTAGATGACTTTTGTGCAGATACTCCTTTGTCTGATAACTCTAACTTTGGTTGTGCAACAACAAATAGTTGTCCTGATAGTTACGGCGCGCCTTGGCCTGTCGCAGATCCAAATGATATGGTTGAAAATTATATGGATTATTCAGATGATAACTGTATGAATATTTTTACTTATGATCAAATGGCTCGAATGAGGACAGTTTTAGAAACGAGTCCAATCCGAGCTTCACTTATTACTTCTGATGCATGTATTCCCCCTGCGGCAATAGATGCTTCAATTGTTGCGATTTTGAGCCCATTGGGTGATAATTGTCCTGGTTCTATTACTCCCCAAGTTACAATTAAGAATCGTGGTTCTTCAACGTTAACTTCGGCTACCATTTCTTATACAATTAATAATGGTACGCCAGTAACTTTTAATTGGACTGGTTCTGTTGCTTCCGGTGGTTCTGCTAATGCAACGCTTCCAGCTTCAACTCCTTTGTTAGGAATCAATACAATAAAAGTCTATTCTGAATTGCCAAATGGAATAACAGATCCAGATCCTACATACGATACAACGACTTTACAGTTTGCAGTTTCGAATGGATATCAGCCAGATCATCTAGAGGATTTCGAGTCAGGTCAATTTCCACCAGATGTCCGTTGGTTAATAGATAATGTTAACGACGACTGCATGGCATGGATCGGTCAATCGGGAGTTTCTAGTAATGGTACAGATCCAAATGATGCGGCTTGTGCACCGTTCTTTAATAATAACGGATCAACGCAAGAAGAGTACTTGTATACTCCAATTTTCATTTTACCTTGTAATGCTGCTTCAGCTGAGGTTAAGTTTGATCACGCATACAGAAGAAGAAACAATACTTCAACTGATCGTTTGAGATTACAGATGTCATTAGATTGTGGTGCAACTTGGACAAACACATTGTTTGATGAGCAAGGGACGACACTTTCTACTGGAGCAAATTCAAATTCTTACTGGATTCCTGGTGTAGCTGGTGATTGGGACCCGAATACTATTGATTTGTCGGCATTTGTGACGGCATCTTCTCAAAATGTTCAATTCCGATTCCGTGCAACGAACGCTGCTGGGAACTCAGGAGGAAATATTCATGTAGATAATTTCGAATTTAATGCCATTACGCCAGGAGAAATTGAAGTATCGGTTTCTACTGTGAGTGTCCTCGATGGAGGGCTTTACGATTATGGAACAGTTGGCGTTGGAGCAACAACTTCAGCAACTTTCACAATTGACAACCCTGGAACTTCTAACTTAGTTTTAACTGGACCGATGTTAGTGACAGGAGGCCCTGAGTTTGTTTTGAATACAACTTTCGGAACCACAACAGTTCCAGCGGGAGGTTCAACAACTTTCTTAATTGACTTTACTCCAACAACGCCAGGTGTTTATACTGGATCGGTTACATTCGGAACAAATGATTGTGATGAAGGAACTTACAACTTCATTTTAAATGGAACAACAAACGTTGATCCTCCGGTAGCATCATTCACCGCAACGCCTAAGGATATTTGTCAAGGAAGTACGGTTACATATACTGATGCTTCATCAAATGCAACGGCTTGGACATGGTCATTTCCGAACGGAACGCCTAATTCTGCTTCAGGTGTTGGGCCGCATGTAATTACATACAACACTCCAGGTGGTCCCTTTAATTCTCAATTGGATGTTACGAATGCATACGGATCAGATTTAGATCTTCAAACTGGATTAATAACAGTTCTTCCAGGAACGGGGATTCCTCTTCCAGTGACTGAAGGATTTGTAGCTGTTACATTCCCTCCGACAAACTGGTCGATTGACAATGTAGGAAACGCGAATACTTGGGTAAGAGATGGAGTAAACGGAAATGCACCAACGGCAGGTAATTCGGCAACGATTGACTTTTTCACTACAAATACTACTGGTGATGCAGATGATTTAATTTTGCCTGCAGCGGATTTCACAGGATTAATTTCTGCGCAATTGCAATTCGATGTGGCTTATGCTAGATACAATGCAACGTATCAAGATCAACTTCAAATAGTTGTATCTAATGATTGTGGGGCAACATTTGTAATCGAATACGACAAGGCTGGTATTGTACTAGCTACAGATCCTGATCAAACTGCCGCATACACAGCAAACACATGGAGAACTGAGACAGTAGATCTTAGTGCTTATGTTGGAAGTGGTAAAGTGGACGTTTACATCCGAGGTATTTCTGGATGGGGGCAGAATCTGTTTATTGATAATATCAATTTAACAGGAGTTGTATCTGCATGTGATAATCCAGATGTTCCAACAATGACCTACACTCCAGCTACCGTTTGTGATGGTGGAGATGCTACAATTACAATTACTGGAAACTTAGATGACGCAACAGACTGGTACGTTTATACAGGTTCTTGTGGTGGTACTGCAGTAGGAACAACAAATACTTCAACAATTCTGGTTACTCCTGCAGGACCAAGTACAACTTATTTCATTCGAGGTGAAGGTGGATGTGTTGTCCCTGGAACGTGTGGAAATGTAAACGTAACCGTTGATCCAATTGAGGATGCAACGTTCGCTTATGGAGCTTCTGCTTATTGTATTGACGGTTCAGATCCAACGCCTACTATTAGTGGTGTAGGTTCAGGAGCTTATACTAGTTCACCAGCTGGACTTTTAATCAACGGTTCTACGGGAGCTATTGATGTGTCAGCTTCTACGCCAAACACATATACTGTTACTTATACAACGCCTGGTACTTGTACTGGTTCTTCGGATGAGATAGTAACAATTAACGCATTGCCTGCTGCACCAACTGTATTGACCAGTGGTTCAACTATATTCTGTGCAGGTGGTTCAGTTGACTTAACATCTTCGCAAGCAAGCGGAAATGTTTGGTCAAACACTGCAACGACCCAAACAATTAATGTTACAGGAACTGGTACTTACTCAGTGACTTATACAGATGGAAATGGTTGTTCATCGACTTCAGCAAATACAGCTGTAACAGTAAATACTTTACCTGCTGTTCCAACAATCTCAGCGGATGGACCAACGTCATTTTGTACAGGTGGTTCTGTTAACTTAACGTCTTCACAAGCAAGCGGAAATGTTTGGTCAAACACTGCAACAACTCAAACAATTAATGTTTCAGGAACCGGAAGCTTCTCTGTAATGTATACAGATGGTAACGGTTGTTCAGCAACTTCAGCAGCAACTGCTGTAACGTTGAATGCGAATCCGGCTGCACCGACAATTAGTGCTGGCGGACCAACGACATTCTGTGCGGGTGGTTCTGTTAACTTAACGTCTTCACAAGCAAGTGGAAATGTTTGGTCAACAGCAGAGACAGCACAAACAATCAATGCAACTGGAACAGGAAACTATTCTGTAACATACACGGATGGAAATGGTTGTTCAGCAACTTCAGCAAATACAGTTGTAACAGTGAATGCCAATCCTGCTGTACCGACAATCAGTGCTGGCGGCCCAACGACATTCTGTGCTGGTGGTGCGGTAACATTAACTTCTTCTCAAGGAAGTGGAAATGTTTGGTCAACAGCATCAACGTCAAACAATATTATTGTTTTGACAGGAGGTCCTTACTCAGTAACGTATACTGATGTAAATGGTTGTTCAGCAACTTCAGGAGTAACAAACGTAACTGTTAATCCAGCACCGGTAATTGCAATAGGAACTGTATTGGACCCTAGTGCATGTGCAACTGCAACAGGAAGTATTCAAATTACTGGATCAGGAACAGGTGTTGTTTCTTGGACGGGAACGGCATCAGGAAATTCTGGTTCTGTATCTCTTCCATATACGATTGCTGGTTTAGCTGCTGGTTCTTACAACGTAACTTTCGATGACGGTTGTGGATCAAATATGTTGAATCAATCATTAACAGATCCTACGCCTCCAGCTGCTCCAGTAATTACAGCAGGTGGGCCAACGACATTCTGTGCAGGTGGTAATGTAACCTTAACTTCCTCTTACGGAAGTGGAAATACGTGGTCAACAACAGAAACAACTGGAGCGATCAACGTTAATATGACTGGAACGTATTCTGTGACGTACACAGACGGAAGTGGATGTTCTTCATCTTCAGCTCCAATCAACGTTACTGTTAATGCTAGTCCAGCAATTCCAACTGTTTCTCCAGATGGACCAACAACGTTTTGTTCTGGTGGATCAGTTAACCTGTCTTCATCTCAAGCAACAGGAAATGTTTGGTCGACCGCAGCAACAACTCAGATTATCAATGTAACGACTGCGGGACCTTATTCTGTGACATACACAGATGGAAACGGTTGTTCTTCAACTTCGGCTGCCACGATAATTACTGTTAATGTAACACCATCGGCTCCTGTGATTTCAGCGAGTGGACCTTTAACGTTCTGTGCAGGTGGCTCCGTTGATTTAACATCTTCACAAGCAAGTGGAAATGTTTGGTCAACAGCAGAAACGACACAAACGATTACAGCAAGTACAACAGGTGCTTATTCTGTAATTTATACTGCTGGAAATGGATGTTCTGCAACTTCAGCAGTGACAAGTATAACGGTAAATCCTATTCCAGTTATCTCAATTGGTGGTGTTACAAATCCATCGGCTTGTGCAACTGCAACAGGTTCCATTCAAGTATCAGGAACGGGAATTGGAGTTGTTTCATGGACAGGTGCAGCATCTGGAACTTCAGGATCAGTTACGTTGCCTTTTACAATTCCAAATCTTGGAGCAGGGCCATACAATGTTACATTCGAACAATCAGGATGTACATCAGTAGCTATTACACCAACATTGCTTGATCCAACACCTCCAGCTATTCCGAATGTAGTAGCGAGTGGAGCAACAACATTTTGTGCGGGTGGCTCAGTTGATTTAACATCATCTTACGCCTCAGGAAACGTTTGGTCAAATACTGGAACAACACAGTCAATAACTGTAAACATATCTGGTGTATATGCAGTAACCTATACAGATGGAAGTGGATGTACTTCAACATCAGCTCCGATTTCAATAACAGTTAATGCGAATCCAGTTGCTCCAATAGTAACGGCAAACGGACCTATCACTTTCTGTGACGGAGGATCTGTTGACCTTACTTCTGATCAAACAACAGGTATTGTTTGGTCATCGATTGAAACTACTGCCACAATTAGTGTCGCAGCGAGTGGAACGTTTGATGTGACTTATACAGACGGAAACGGATGTTTTGCAACTTCAGCGCAAACGATCGTAACTGTAAATCCGATTCCTTCAGCGCCAATTATTACGGCAAATGTACCAACAACATTCTGTGATGGTGGCTCTGTTGATCTTAGTTCAGATCAAGCTACTGGAAACAATTGGTCAACAACTGAAACAACGCAAACGATTACTGTTTCAGCTGCAGGTCAATATTCTGTGACTTATACAGATGGAAATGGATGTTCAGCAATTTCATCTCCCGTAGATGTTATTGTGAATGCTTTGCCAATTGTAACGTTTGGTGCTTTATCAGATGTGTGTGATTACTCAGCAGTATTCTCTTTAACAGGAGGTTCTCCATCTGGAGGTTCTTATAGTGGGACAGGTGTTACTGCTGGTTCTTTCGATCCTTCGGTTGCAGGAGTTGGAACGCATACAATCACTTATGATTATACTGATGGCAATGGATGTGCCGGATCAGCTCAACAAGATATTAATGTTGGGGAATGTTTAGATATTCACGAGATCACAAGTGCTGATATCGTAGTTTATCCAAATCCAACGTTGACACTTGTAAACGTTTATGCTCAAGGTGCTTTAATCAACAATGTTAAAGTATATGATGGGTTAGGTAGACTTGTGACAGAATACAACGAAACAGCTGAAAAAGTTGTTGTTGATTTATCTCAAATGGCAAGAGGTGTTTACCACTTAGAAATTGCTTTAGGTGATCAAATTTACAGGTCAAGAGTTGTAAAGAAGTAAATTCATAATTAATTAATAGGTAAAGAGGGGTTTAGGCTCCTCTTTTTTTGATCTGTAGCTTTCATGTATTAAAGTGTCTAGCGTAATCCATAAAAAATGTTAACAATTAGATTTTTATTTGAACATTCTAATGCGTACTTTAGATCGCGAAAACTAAAACAATGAAACTATGAAACGAAACTCTCTAAGGGCTGCTTGCGCAGTTGCCTTGGTTTCTATGCAATTCGGAGCCAGTGCTCAAGATTTGCAGAATGGAATTAAGGAAATTTACCAAGACAACTTAGTCACTAAATCAATAGTAGGTCCAAACGGATTTAAACGTTGTGCTACAATGGAAGCTGACGCTGAATTAAGAGCTAAAAACCCAGGGATGGGAACTTTGCAACAACAAGAAGCCTGGTTGCAGAAGAAAATCGAAGAATATAAAGTGAAACAAGCTGCCTTAGGTGGAGCTAAAGCTGTTCTTTTAACAATTCCAGTTGTTGTTCACATAATTCACAACGGTGATGCTTTAGGATCAGGAGAAAATATTGATGATGGTCAAGTTTTTTCACAAATCGAAGTGATGAATCAGGATTTTAGAAGAATGTTGGGTACCAATGGATCGAATACACATCCTGATGGAGCTGATATCGAAGTTGAATTCTGTATGGCTGCAATTGATCCGAATGGATTGCCAACAAATGGTATCGATAGAGTTCAGCAAGGTGTAGCTACATTTTCTGGACTAAATGATGTAAACGCAATTAAGCCTGCTTCTCAATGGGATCCAGAATTGTACATGAATATGTGGACAGTAAACTACGGTAACTCAGGGTTACTTGGCTTTGCTCAGTTTCCAAACAATTCAGGATTAGGAGGAATGAACGCAAATAACGGCAATGGAAATACTGATGGTGTTGTTGCTGATTACCGTACTTTTGGTTCACAACAAATTTATCCAGCAGGAGTTTATAGCGCGCCCTATAACTTAGGGAGGACAATGACACACGAAGTAGGTCACTTCTTAGGGTTACGTCACATTTGGGGTGATTCTAATTGTGGAAATGATTTCTGTAATGATACTCCTGAATCTTCAGGTGCAAACTATAATTGTAATGTGCAAACAACTTGTGATGGAATCCAAGATATGGTTGAAAACTATATGGATTATACGAACGATGCATGTATGAATATCTTTACTGACGATCAAAAAACAAGAATGCGTACTGTATTTGATATCTGCCCGCGTAGATTAGGTTTAACAACTTCTACTGTTTGTCAGTTGTCTCAGGATCCAGATGATACTGGTGTTAGTTCAATAATTTCTCCAACGGGTTCAAGTTGTGCTGAAGGATTTACTCCAGAGGTAACAGTTCAGAACTTCGGATCGAACGCGGTATCTTCATTCACTATAAATTATAATATTGATGGTGGAACGAATCAAACTCAAGCTTGGACAGGTACATTAGCGACAGGTTCTTCTGTGAATGTAACGTTGCCTTTTATGGCTTCTTCAGGAACGCA
Source organism: Salibacteraceae bacterium (assembly GCA_047628775.1). Classification (GTDB taxonomy): domain Bacteria; phylum Bacteroidota; class Bacteroidia; order Flavobacteriales_D; family Crocinitomicaceae; genus UBA4466. The sequence goes on from JBLHVW010000042.1 coordinate 10,546, forward strand.
CGTGTTCAATGCTTCAACAAGTGTTCCTAATGGAAATACGGATCCAAATACTGGAAACGATGCTAGTTCATCAAACTACACGCTTACAGCTGGTGGTCAAATAGTTACATTTAATTTGTCAACGGATTGTTGGGGAGAAGAGGTATACTGGGAATTGAAAGATGCAGGTTTAAACTTAATTTATTCTGGTGGTAACACTGGAGTAACAATTGTTCCTGGTGCATTACAAACAGGAACTGCTCAAACAGATGCAGGAGCTTACCCAAGTGATGCAACTACGGCAGAGCAATGGTGTTTAGCACTTGGTTGTTATGACTTCGTTATCTATGATGATTGGGGTGATGGAATGAACGGTTCAACGGAAGCGAACTGTGATGTTGATGGTGATTATTCAATTACTGGACAATGGGGTACAACGTATGTTTCAATGCAAAATGTTAACTACGGTGGTTCTGAAGCGTCAAACTTCTGTATCACACTTGGAGTTGATGAGTTAGACAATAACAATAACAATGTCAATGTTTATCCAAACCCAAGTGAAGGGTTATTCAATGTTGAAATGAAAAACTTCACAGGTGAAGATCACACTGTAATTGTCACAGATATTTCTGGAAGAGTTGTAATGAACAAACAAGTTAGTGCAGGAACGTTCCAATTGGATTTATCTAATGCTGCTGGAGGTTCTTATACAATGACTATCCAATCAAGTACAAGTAAAATGGTGAAAAGAATAGTTGTGAATAACTAGTCTTAGAATCTCAATAAATTCGAAGGGTCTTGGTTTTACTGAGGCCCTTTTTTTGTTTTTTACTTGTCTTGATTTAATCAAAAGTAATTTGTTGGATCTGTTGAAACTCAAACTATCCTTTTCTGGTGACACGCAGGGGGGATCGAATAATCAAATAATCAGATAGTCGATTTCTCTATCAAAAGCTGACGCTTTTTTGTACTTTTACTTCCGATAAACGATCTGAGTTTTCATCATTAAGAGCAAGCATTTCATGAGTAGTATCAAAATTAACGGACACGGACATATTCTACCTGAACCGAAGGAAATTCCAAGTTTCATGAAGGAGAAAAAACTGTTTTGGATTGATGATGATAAGAAGTTCATGCGTCAAGGTGATTGGACCCGTCCAATTACGGATGATAGCTTCTTCTTTAATGAAAAATTAGAGTGGATGGCGAAGCATAATATTGATCATGGTGTGATGCTTAATCTGTCTCAAATTTATTGCAATGGTTGGGAAAGAAACGATGCCTTTGATGCAATCCGTTGGCAGAATGATTTCAACGCAAGTGTTCAAGAACGCCGTCCAGATAAATTTACATGTGGCTTCGTTGTTCAACCTTTGTTTCTTGAGGACGCCTTAAAGGAAATTGATCGTTGCGTAAATGTGTTGAAAATGAAACTGCTTTGTTTGCCTTCTCACTTCTTGAATAAGGATGAAGAGTGGGTTTCTGTTGCAGATGATAGTGTTCTTCCAATTTTCGAATTGGCAAATGAATATGGTTTGGCGATTGAAATACATCCGTACGACGGGCAAAAAATGGTAAAGCTAAAGGATGAATACTGGCGGTTCCATTTGGTTTGGATGATGGCACAAACAGCAGACACACTCCATTTTTATACATTAAAAGATTTCGTGCATAAATTTCCAAATATTAGAACCTGCTTCGCGCATGGTTGTATGTTAGGACAGGCGAATTATGGAAGAAGATTGCAGGGCTTCGATGGAAGGCCTGATTTATTTGAGGAAGCTCAAGATCCACGTTCTTCTCTCGGTCATAAAAATTTATTCTTCGATACATTGGTTCATGATTCTTATACGCTTCAATTGCTAAAGCATCGAGTAGGGTCGGCTCAAATCGTGGCCGGACTAGATGATCCGTATCCTTTAGGCGAAATGGAAGGAGTTGGAAGTTCATTTCCAGGCCGTGTAATTGATTATGCTGTTGAAATAGACATTATAACTCAACAGGAATCAAATGACATCTGGTATTCAAATATTTTGCGCTGGTTAGGGAAAGACAAACTCTAGTTAATCTAACTATCGATTCGTCGAACAATCCAACAATCCAATCGTCGAAAAATCGAATAATTACTACCTTTACCGATCAATTCTAATTAAATGGCACAAAAACCTTCCATACCAAAAGGAACAAGAGATTTTCTACCGGATGAAGTAGCGAAAAGAACATACATATTCGATACCATTCGCAAGTCGTTTGAGATTTATGGCTTTGCACCAATAGAGACGCCTTCTTTTGAATTGTCAACGACATTGAAAGGGAAGTATGGAGATGAAGGAGATCAGTTAATCTTTAACATTCTCCGTTCTGGAAATTACTTTACAAAAACAAAAAATGGTGAAGTCAGCCAAGAATTGACTGACTTGAGTTTTGATAAATTAACGAGTGAGCAGAGAGTTCAGTTAAATCAAATCACGTCTAAAATATCTGAGAAGTCATTGCGCTACGATTTAACCGTTCCCTTTGCACGGTTTGTAGTACAGCACCAAAATGAACTTTCTTTTCCATTTAAGCGCTATCAAATCCAACCTGTTTGGAGAGCAGATAGACCGCAACACGGAAGGTATCAAGAGTTTTACCAATGCGATGCAGATGTTGTTGGAAGTGATTCGCTTTTGTACGAAGTTGATTTTGTATTGCTTTTCGATGAAGTCTTAACAAATTTGAACCTTCCAGATTTTACGATTCAAATAAACAATAGAAAGATCCTTTCGGGAATTGCTGAAGTAAGCGGCGAGTCAGACAAATTGATCCAGATTACCGTAGCAATTGATAAACTAGATAAAGTCGGCAAAGACGGAGTTGTCAAAGAATTGCTTGAAAAAGGTGTTTCTGAAATGGCCCTGGAAAAAATAAACCCATTGTTTGATATAGCGGGCGATACGAAAAGCCGACTCTCACAAATGAAGTCCTATTTGGCATCGAGTGAAATTGGTCTTGAAGGGGTTTCTGAAATGGAATTTGTTCTGGATCAAGTTGAAGAGCTTGGTCTGAAAAGAGCAAAGGTTGAGTTTGATGTTACCTTGGCGCGTGGATTGAACTATTACACGGGCGCTATTTTCGAAGTGAAGGCCAATGGTGTTAACATGGGAAGTATTTGTGGAGGTGGGCGGTACGACGATTTAACAGGAATTTTTGGAATGAAAGACATGTCCGGAGTTGGAATTTCTTTTGGAGCAGATCGGATTTACGATGTACTCGCAGAACTGAACTTGTTTCCAGAGGCCGCTGATAATACACTTGATCTTTTGTTTATCAATTTTGGTGAAGTAGAGGAGAAGCACTGTTTGAAATTGGTGAAGCAAATGAGAGCAGCAGGAATTTCATCTGAATTGTATCCATCGTCTGCCAAAATGAAAAAGCAAATGAAATACGCCAATGATCGCAATGTCAAAAATGTTGCGTTGATTGGGCAAGATGAAATAGATAAAGGAATCCTTTTAATTAAAAACATGGAGAGCGGCGAACAAACGGAATTGAGTTTTGATCAAGCTATAACTCAACTGAAAGCTTAAAATGGAAAAATTTGTAATTAATAATCAGACAATATCACTGGCTCAATTGGACGAAGTTCTTGACTCTGGAGTCGAAGTTGTCGTTAGCAATGAAGCAAAGGAGGCAATTGATAAATGCAGAGCTTACTTAGATTTAAAAGGAAAAAGTAAGGGCAAGCTTATTTACGGTGTTAACACTGGATTTGGTTCACTTTGTAATACTGCAATTTCTCCTGAGGATTTGGAACAACTTCAACGCAACTTGGTTTTATCACATGCATGTGGAGCAGGAGAAGAAGTTCCTTCACATATAGTAAAACGGATGTTACTCCTGAAAGCAATTGGTCTTTCTCACGGGAATTCTGGTGCTCAATCGCAGACTATTGAACGCCTTCTTCATTTCTATAATAATAATGTTATTCCTGTTGTTTATCAACAAGGAAGTTTGGGCGCTTCAGGTGATTTAGCTCCTTTGGCGCACATGTCTCTTCCTTTGCTGGGAGAAGGTGAGGTATATTATGAAGGAAAGAAAAGATCGAGTAGTGATGCTCTTGCAATTCTTGGGCTTGAACCAATCATTCTCCGGTCGAAGGAAGGTCTTGCATTGTTGAATGGAACTCAATTTATGAGTGCGTATGGATCCTATGCCGCATCGCATGCAAAGAAGCTTTGGAATCAATTCAATCTTATTGGTGCCTTGTCTCTTGAGGCTTACGATGGCAGAAAGAATCCATTTCAAGCAAATGTGAATGAGATTCGCAATCAAAATGGACAAATTCAAGCCGCAAAAGAAATGCGTGCAATTTTGGACGGAAGCCAGATGATTGATAGAGAGAAAGAACACGTTCAAGATCCTTATTCGTTTAGATGCATTCCGCAAGTGCACGGAGCTTCGAAAGATGCTATCGATTACTGTGCAACGATCATTGAGCGTGAAATAAACGCGGTAACGGATAATCCAACGGTTTTTGTCGATGAAGATGATGTTGTTTCAGCAGGTAATTTTCACGGGCAACCTTTGGCGCTTTCTATGGACTTTCTAGCAATTGCATTGGCTGAGTTGGGAAGCATCTCTGAACGGAGAGTTTACAAGCTTATTTCAGGAACGAGAGGCCTTCCTGTATTTTTGGTAGCTGAACCTGGTTTGAACTCTGGATTTATGATTCCTCAATATACAGCGGCTTCAATTGTGAGTCAAAATAAACAGCTTTGCGCACCTGCAAGTATAGATTCTATAGATTCTAGTAATGGCCAAGAAGACCACGTGAGTATGGGGTCTAACGCAGCAACGAAATTGTACCGCGTGATTGAAAATTGTTATTCTATTCAAGGAATTGAATTGCTAAATGCAGCTCAAGCAATGGATTTTAGAACGGAAAAAAGCTCTGTTCGAATCGAATCATTAAGAACCGCTTACAGAAATGTAGTACCTTTTGTAAAGAACGATGTTTACCTTCACCCACTAATTAAAGTAAGTATTGGATTTGTTAAGAGCTTTTCTTAAAACATATATTTAAAATAAAATCAATAGCATGAGCGTAATAGACAACGGAGATATAGAGGTAAGAGGTAAAAGACCTACTTTATTGACTGTACTTTGTATTTTGAGTTTTGTCTCAATGGGATATAGTGTTCTAACTAACTTTTCAGGATTGGCTTCTGGGCCTAGTTCGAAAGAGGAGATGACTGCTGCTAAGGTTGAATTGTCGAAATCAATTCAAGATTTTAAAGCGCAAGGAATGGATGGTTTTGTTTCTGTAATTCAAAAAATAGCTAGAATGGGGGAACAATTGAACGACAACCATTATCCAATTACGATAGTCAGTTTACTTGTCAGCTTATTTGGTGCTTATGGCGTTTATTTAATGTTTAGAGGAGCAAAATTAGGGTTTCACATTTACATAATACATTGTTTATTAGCAGTAATGACTATTTACTTGTTCGTTTCGGTTGCTAATATCCCAATGTTTTTCCCTTTATTCGGATTTGGCCTTTCGGGACTGTTTATTTTCCTTTATTCAAGGAATTTAAAATGGATGAGGTAATTCAATTCTAGCGAATGCGTATCACAATCATATTGTCTTTTTTAGCTCTGCTGTCGTTTCAAGCGACGGCACAAGGGCTTGATTCATTTTATGATACGAAAGAACGTTCAGAAGACTTAAAAAATATTACTGCCATTTATGGAGGACTTGATCAGGATTCTATTTCAGAGAAAGAGTTCTTTCATTATTTATCTAAGAATATATACTCAGGCGACCCCGAACGAGATGCTATTGTAAAGATAAGGATGTCTGAAATTTACTATTATGTAAATGGCTCCATCGTTAAGGCGATTCACAATTGGTTGACGTTACTTACCAAATACTCCAATCTGTGTAATGAGGAAGATCTTGAATTTGCAAACAGAAAGGCAGGTGAAGCATATTTTGTAAGTGAAAATTACATTTTGGCTAGACAGTTTTTTCTGGAGAGTCTAAAGTATGAAAATAAAAAAGTGACCTCTTATATATATGCTCGAATAGGTTCTACATATATGGAAGGTCAAGATTATGAATCTTCGATAGAGTGGTATCTAAAGTCTCTTGATCATGCCGTTACATTGACCGAAAAAGTGGCGCACAGAAATTCTTTGGGATATATCTATTATCTAAATAAGGATTTTGATAACTCCGAACTATCACTAGTTAAGGCGAAGTCAGATTACCTGAATGAGAGCGATGAGGTTGATGAAATTCAATTGTTAATAATTCAAAGTAACCTAGCTTCATTGTATATTTCGAAAGGCGAGGTGGCAAAGGGAATTGAATATTTACAATCAATTGAAAATTCCAATCGCTTTAAGATTGAAGGGACGTGGTTTAAGGTTGAGTTGTACTCCAAATATATTGATGCTTACTTGAAGATGTCAAATTGTAGCAAAGCGAATAAGTATTTGGAATTATTTAGCGCAGCCCTTCCCGTTGATTCATTTGATAAAGATTATTTAAAGTTTTTAAAATCTAAAATAAGTATTGTTTCGAATTGTGGAGGCCGGTTAAATGATGTTGTTTCTGAATATGTTATTAAAGAAGATTCTATTAGAAATCAAGAAAATTTAAGGAATAATATAGTACAGAATATTCAACGCTCTGTATATAAAGATCAAATTGACCTCGTTTCAACGAATCTAACTTTGAAAGAAGAGTCAGAGTCTACCTTAGAATTGGCCAATACCAGATTAAGAAGATTGTTTTGGATTTCAGGTGTTTTATTTCTCGTCGTGGTATTCTTTTTTGTTATTCGCTTTCGACAAAATCGCTTAAAGCGTGATTTGGTTTTGGAGAAAGAAAAGTCCACTGACCTAAGCATTAAGATGGCTGAGCAGCAAATAGAAAATAAAAAGCTCGAACTCAGTAAAATCCTAACGAACATCGATAAGTCATCCTCTCTTTCAGAAGAAGTTCTTGCGCGTCTCTCCATTTTGAAACAAAAGGATGGAGATGTTAAAGACGATATCTCTCAATTGATTCAGTTCATTAACTCAATGAGTAGAACAAATAGTATCAATGAGCTTGTAGAGAAAAATTCAGATGTTTTAGGCTTCGGTTTGAAGGAAAGAATCGAAAAAAGATTTCCAAACCTAACGCCATCTGAATTGCAACTAATTATTTTAATTCGAATCGGTCTATCGACAAAAGAAGTTGCTCAATTAAAGAATGTTGAGCCGACTTCAGTCCGTATTTTCAAACACCGTCTGAAGGTTAAGTTAGAAGTACCCAAAGAGTTAGATTTAAATCGATTCGTTTCTGAATTGTAAATATCGTCTATCCCTAATAGTCTAGTAGTCAGGAAGAGTATGCATTGTTGTAAATACTTAGTTAACGCTATTTATTGAATTGTTAACGTTTTGTATACGCTTCAATTTGAGTCTTGAATTCATATAGCATAATTTTGCAGTTGTATTTATTGACCAATCATTATATCTTCTCTATGAAGTGCATTAAAACCTTACTAATAATTGCGGCTCTTATATTTGCTGACAATTCAATAGCCCAATTACCAGGCTGTGGAACTTCTATTGCAGCGTTTCCTTATAATGAAGGATTTGAAGGCAGTTTTGGAAATTGGACCGACGACGTTACAGAACAATTCAATTGGACTCGAGATTCAGGTGGCACAACCTCAGGAGGTACTGGACCAACAACCGGATCTGCAGCTTCTACATGGTATATGTACATAGAAACATCATCTCCAAGAGCAAATGGTGATCAAGCGTGGCTTGAATCTGATTGTTTCAATTTTGGGGCTTTAACAGCTCCGCAATTTGAATTTGATTATCATATGTATGGTGCTGCTACTGGAACATTAGATCTTCGAATTAGTACTGATGGTGTTGTATGGACAAGTATATGGGCGCTATCTGGTAATCAAGGGAATTCTTGGCAAACGGCCTCTGTCGATCTTACTGCCTATGCAGGATTAACTGTTGGCTTTCAATTTAGAGGAACTCGAGGCACAAGTTATACAGGTGATATTGCAATTGATAATATATATATATATGATGCTATTCCAATGTCGTATAGTTCTGCAATTGTAACACAGTCTAATACATCATCTATTGAAAATTGTTCCTCAACTGAAGAGCTTATTAGAGTTGAAGTAATAACTACTGGGACTTTGTTACCTATAAGTCTTACTCAAATAACAACACGAACGGATGGAAGTACTAGTCCTATGGCTGATATTGCTGGAATAACTTTATACTACACAGGTGCAAGTGGGGCATTTTCAGGGGCCATTGAATTCGGGACTTCAGGCGCCGTCCCAACAGGAACAGATGTTATTATTGGTGGGACTCAAGCATTAATGCCAGGATCGAATTATTTTTGGATAGCATATGATGTTGCTATTGGGAGTAATGTGGGGAATACTGTTGATGCAATCTGTACTGATATTGAAATAAATGGTGCATCTGTTGCACCAGTGCCCGCACCATCTGCTCCTTTAGGAGGACGTATTATCGTAGATTGTTTGCGTGCGTGTCCAGTAAATGGAACTTTACTTGATGAGCAATTTGAGACAGGCCCCATTCCTGGCTGGATTCCTGGCACCACATACGGCAGTACTTTTAATAGCGCCACATATTTAATAAGTGGAACTAATCATGGTTGGTTTAATCTCGTGAATGGGTTAAGTAACGTTGACGTACTTGACATCTCTGTTGAGGGGTTATATATGCAGTGTGAGGTGTCGGTGTCATATTGGGCGGCAAAAACATATGGAGTAACTGATGTTGAATTTAACATGTACGACGATAATGGCATTCTGTTAGCTCAAAATGCTCAGTCTGACTTAAGTAATACAATGACTCTGTATACGCATACATTTATGCCTACAACTCCAGGTATTCGATTTGTACTTCATTTTAATTCTACAGGAGGAAGTGGGATTGATGTGGCTATGGAGGATCTTTTGATTACACAATGTTGTGATGTGCCTGTTCTATTGCCAGTCGAGTTGATTAACCTCGAAGTTACAAACGAAGAATGTTCGAATAAAATTGAATGGTCGACTGCGTCAGAGTCAAACAGTGACTATTACGATATTGAAAGATCGTATGATATGGCGCAATGGGAACAAGTTGAAACTGTTTCTGGAGCAGGGAATTCAACTGAAACATTGGATTATATCTACCGTGATAACGATTTTGAAATGAATGGAATGATCTATTATAGAATTGTTCAATTTGATTTTGATGGATCTAACAGTGAAATTGGTCTTCAAGTTGTAAATTCTTTCTGTGAAGATAATTATGAGCCAATTGCGTATCCAAATCCGGTTACGAATGAATTGAGTATTAAATCTATGCTTGCGGGTAGAGTAACAGTAATGGACTTGAACGGTAGAATTGTGAGTCAGTTAGAAGTGGCTGAAGGAAGCACTATCGTTGGGATGTCTCATTTAACACAAGGAACGTATATGATGACTATAGAGCTTTCAAACGGTAAAACGTTTATGAGTCAATTGTTTAAAATATAAAAAATTAAAGGTTAGTTAGTTGTGAGGTGGAGTGGCAGGGGTGTCGCTCCATTTCCGTTTATTACAACCTCAGTTCCCATTCATAAGTTCGTAAAAATGCAATTCCAAGCGCCTAAACTGCTGTAACTGTAAGAAAACCTTTACCTTTGCGCCAAATTTGAAAGCATATGATAGCAGTAAATAATTTATCACTTCAATTTGGGAAACGCGTCTTGTTTGATGACGTAAATGTAAAGTTCGTTAATGGCAATTGCTATGGTGTAATTGGAGCGAATGGAGCAGGTAAATCCACCTTCCTAAAAATATTAACAGGAGATCAAGATCCAACAACGGGTCATGTTTCTATCGAGCCAGGGAAAAGACTTGCAGTTTTGAGTCAGGATCACTTTAAGTTCGATGAGTACGAAGTTTTAAATACTGTAATCATGGGCCATACACGTTTGTATGAAATCATGACTGAAAAAGATGCGCTTTATGCGAAGCCTGATTTTTCTGATGCAGACGGAATGAGAACTGCAGAACTAGAAGGTGAATTTGCTGATTTGGAAGGGTGGAATGCTGAAACTGATGCAGCCGCTTTACTTTCCAATTTAGGAATAGGCGAGGACAAGCACTATATGAAAATGGCAGATATTTCGAACGATCTTAAAGTTCGAATTTTGTTAGCACAAGCCTTATTCGGAAATCCAGACATCTTAGTACTGGATGAGCCTACCAATGATTTGGATTTAAAAACCGTTGGATGGTTAGAAGATTTCCTTTTGGATTTTAAAAACACTGTAATCGTTGTGTCTCACGATAGACACTTCTTGGACACCGTTTGTACGCACGTTTGTGATATCGATTTCAATAAGTTGAGCATCTTTACTGGAAACTATTCATTCTGGTACCAATCGTCTCAATTGGCCTTAAGACAACGTTCTGATAAGAATAAGAAAGCAGAAGAAAAGAAAAAGGAGCTTCAAGACTTTATTACTCGGTTCTCTGCGAATGCGGCGAAATCAAAACAAGCGACGAGTAGAAAGAAAATGATTGCGAACCTCGATATAGAGCAAATAACAGCATCAAGTAGAAAATATCCTGGGATTACATTCGCACAAGAGCGTGAAGCGGGAAATCAAATATTAAATTTCAGTGGTTTAGCTAAATCGGTGGAAGGTGAAATACTTTTTAAAGGATTGGATTTTATCGTGAATAAAGGAGATAAAATTGCCTTCGTTTCTAAAAGCTCCGTTGCACTGACAGCATTCTTTGAGATTTTAAGTGGAAACGATGCTGCTGATTCTGGAGAGTTTATCTTCGGAAAAACAATTTCATCGGCGTATTTACCAAATGAGAACCACGGATTTTTCCAAGAGAAATTACCATTAATCGATTGGTTACGTCAATACGCACAAACGGAGGAAGAGAAAGAAGCAGTTTATTTAAGAACGTTCTTAGGTCGAATGTTATTTACGGGTGAGGAAGCATTGAAAACTGCAAATGTTCTTTCCGGGGGTGAAAAAGTACGTTGCATGTTGTCAAAAATGATGTTTGCTAAAGCGAACTTATTGTTGATGGATGAGCCAACAAACCACCTCGACCTTGAATCGATTCAAGCCTTGAACCAAGGAATGAAGGATTTCCCCGGAACAATGTTATTCACTTCGCATGATCATGAGTTGGTAAATACTGTAGCAAACCGAATCATTGAAATCACGCCGAAAGGGACGATTGATAAGATGATGCCGTATGAGGCTTACTTGAAAGATGAAAAAGTACATGCGCTTCAAGAAGAGTTGTACGCTTAATAACTGGTTGTTCGAAATTTCGAATGTTCGAACAATCGAAAAATCGACCTATAATGACACGTTATACTTTCGGGATTAATAATCCGCACCAGCAATACATTGACATCTCTGTAGAATTTGAAACCAAAGGTGACAGCACAACATTGCAATTACCAAGTTGGAGACCTGGTCGTTATGAGCTCGGAAATTTTGCGAAGAACATAAACAATTTAAAAGTTTACAATTCTCAAGAGAAGGTCATTGGTATCGAAAAGTTGAACAAAGACAGTTGGACAATCAATACTTCAAAAACGGATTCAATTAAGGTCGAGTACAAGTATTACGCGATTGAAATGAACGCAGGTTCGTCGTTTTTAGACAAAGATCAATTGTACGTGAATCCAGTGAATTGCTGCATGTACGATCCTGAAACATATAACGATGCAGTAGAAGTTGTTCTAAATGTTCCGAAGAAATGGGATGTTGCAACTTCAATGAAAAAGACTGGTGGAATTTGGAACGTTAGTGGAATCGATGAGTTGTTGGATACGCCATTTATTGCGTCTTCAATGCTTCAATACAAGACATATACATCAAAGGATACGAAATTCTTTGTTTGGTTCAACGGCGAAGTTAAACCCGATTGGGAACGACTTTTAAAGGATTTTCAAGCGTTTACGGATTGTCAAATCGCAAAATTTGTTGAATTCCCTACGGACGAATACCACTTTATAAACCTCATTTTACCGTATCGAGCATATCATGGTGTAGAGCATTCTAAATCGACCGTAATTTCTCTTGGCCCTTCGTATGAAATCTTCACAGATTTGTACAAAGAATTGTTGGGCGTAAGTTCACATGAGCTTTACCATACGTGGAATGTGAAAGCCATTCGACCGATTGAAATGTATCCGTACGATTTCACGAAAGAAAACTATTCGAAGCTCGGCTATCTTTGCGAAGGCGTGACTACCTACCAAGGGGATTTATTTCTTTTGAAAAGTGGCGTTTTTACTGAAGAACAATATTTTTTGGAACTCAACGGTCAACTGCAACGTCATTTTGATAACTTTGGACGCTTTAATTATTCTGTAGCACAGTCGTCTTTTGATACATGGCTTGATGGTTACGTTCCTGGAGCTCCAGGGAGAAAGGTTTCAATCTACACAGAAGGTTGTTTGTTGGCGTTTGTAACGGACGTTCGAATTCTTAAAGCAACAGACCACAAGTCCAATCTTGATGCTGTAATGAAGCGTTTGTATTTCAATTATGCATTGCAAGGAAAAGGCATTTCAGCAGAAGATTACCAATCAGAGATAGAGGCAATTACAGGAGAATCTTGGAAGAAGTTCTTCAAGGATTATGTGAACGGAACAAAATCATTCGAATCAATAATTATTGATGCACTCGAATATATTGGTTTGGAATTGAATCTCAATCCAACAAGTAGTTACTCTGCAACACGATTGGGATTTAAGGCACTGAAGTCAGGAAAGAATTTTGTTGTCAAAGCAATCTTTTCAGGCGGTCCTGCAGAAAATGCTAAGATTTCCCTAGATGATGAAATCATGGCTGTGAATGATATCGCGTTAGACGGTGAACTTGACAAATGGTTGAATTACTTCGATGATGATGTGAAGAAGGTTACCATTAATCGTAAAGGTCGCATGGTAGAGCTAATCTTCCCTGAAGTGACACGTGATTTCTACAAGACATATACTGTAATAAAGAACCCGAAACCGGAAAAGTTGAACGCAAGAGCGTATTTGGCTTGGAAAAAGTAGGTTTAAGAGGGGGGGGTGAATTAGAAGTTATGAATTATAAGTGATGAGTTAGAAATTATGAATTATGAGTTTTGCTAATTCGGTGAGAAATCTAAAATAGCATTCAAATAAAAATTCCTTTCGATACAATCGAAAGGAATTTTTTAATATCTATTGATTCAAATCATATTGTTTCTTAGCTACGCAATGTGTGGAGACTCATTTGATGTTGTTTTTTCGAATATTGGAATAGTATTAAAATATAAGTAATCTCTCGAAGCGCTGGCCCGTATCGTTTATAGGTGCTTTTATACATGCCATTATTTTGAAATGTGGATCAAGTATCTATTCGTATTTTTAGAGAATAAATCACATGAGTCAGACATCACATATGTGTGATTTTTTAGAGTGTTGATACCAGTCATTGTGGCTCTAAATACTTTC
>JBLHVW010000043.1:0-23737 GCA_047628775.1 Salibacteraceae bacterium
TTTACCCAAACACATATGCGCAAAATAATTGTGGACAATGGATAACTCCATGGATCAATGCTTCAAATAATATTATTGGCACTCCTGGAACAGCAGGTACATTCACTTACCGTATGACATTTACAGTTGACGCATGTGTTATCAATCCAACTGCTGTATTAGACCCTTCCATTTATGGCAGCGGATAATACACTGACCGATGTACGTGTAAATGGAAACTCTCAATTAATTCCTGGAGGGATTTCGTTTAATCCTGCTTCTTCAATGACTTCGACTCCAATAGTGAATCCTGGAGTAAATACAATAGAAATTGATGTTGTAAACAATGGCCTGTACACTGCGTTACAATTATGTGGTGACATTACTGTGACTGGCGACGACGTTGCTCCTACCAATTTAGATTGCTGCGAAGCACTATCAGGAGAGGTTCTTTCTTGGGGGGCAGTGCCAGGAGCAATTGGTTATCAGGTAATCATTCAGTGGAATGATCCGGATTGTTGTAAATCGACTCAACTTCCAACTGAAAGCTTATTCACTGTAACTGGGAACTCATTTGTATTGCCAACTCCAACGGTTTGTCATTCATGGAAAGTTCGTGCAATTTTCCCTAACAATTGTTTCTCAGACTTCAGTATTAAACAATGTGGCTGTTATCCAATTGAAGGAAAATGCAAGTCACCAGTAGATTTAACTTGTGATCTACAACAGAATTCAATTTACCTTAGTTGGGGAGCAGTTCCAGGAGTAACTAACTATGAAATTGAAATCAATTACAACGATCCAGCATGCTGCAATAATGGTGAGATACCTTACACTAATTCTTTCTCAACGGTTTCAAACTCTTTTATTGTTGGTAATCCTGAAGCATGCTTTTCATGGAGAGTTCGTTCAATATGTAAAGACGGAACAAAATCAGCTTGGAGCGTAATTAAATGTTCTTGCGGTTTCGGTCAAAAACAAGAGGAGGGCAACATACGCTCAAACACAATTCAAGGCAAAGATGTGAAAATTACTCTAAAACCTAACCCTGCTGAGGAATCAGTAACGATTATGGTTTTGAACCCAGCAGTAACAGACAATTGCGAATTGGTTATTCTTGACTTATCTGGAAGTGTTGTTCATACATCTTCTATCAAGATGAACGAAGCAAACAGAATTGACCTTATGTCATTTAAACCAGGAATGTATATCTGTAATGTAAATGCTGACGGTAAAGTAATTTCTACTGATAAACTAGTTATCAAATAAGGAATTCGAATCTTAAGTGATTAAACATTAAAGCAAAAAAGAAGCCCTGACGATTAAATCGTCAGGGCTTTCTAATATAATTAACGCTTATTATTTAGCGCTTTCAGTCAATTCTTCTAATTGTTCTTTAGAACCTACCAACATTTTTTGGAATTTGCGAACTCCAGTTCCCGCAGGAATAAGGTGTCCAACAATTACGTTCTCTTTAAGACCCATTAGATGATCTTCTTTACCAGCAATCGCTGCTTCATTCAATACTTTCGTAGTTTCCTGGAACGACGCCGCAGAAATAAACGATTGTGTTTGAAGTGACGCTCTAGTAATACCTTGTAGCATTGCTTTAGATGTAGCTGGAACAGCATCTCTTGAATCGATCAGCTTTTTATCTGCTCTCTTCAATTGTGAATTCTCATCTCTCAACTTACGTGCAGAAACAATTTGTCCTGCTTTCATTTCAGTTGATTCACCTGCATCAATAACTACTTTCATTCCATATACAGCATCGTTCTCTTCAGAGATATCCGCTTTGTGGATGTTTTGTCCTTCCAAGAAACGTGTATCTCCTGAATCAACAATTTGTGCTTTAAGCATCATCTGACGAACAATAACTTCAAAGTGTTTATCATTAATCTTCACACCTTGTAAACGGTATACCTCTTGAATCTCGTTAACCAAGTACTCTTGTACTTTAGTTGGTCCTTCAATATTCAAGATATCGTTTGGAGTTGTTGCCCCAACAGATAATGGTTGACCAGCTCTAACGAAGTCATTCGCTTGAACCAAAATGTGTTTCGATAATGGAACTAAATACTTACGTACATCTCCAGTTTTCGACGTGATTTGAATCTCTCTGTTACCACGTTTGATCTTACCGTACTCAGCAACACCGTCTATTTCAGAAACAACTGAAGGATTTGATGGATTACGTGCTTCAAACAACTCAGTCACACGAGGAAGACCACCTGTAATATCACCAGACTTACCAGCTCTACGAGGAATCTTAACTAAGATCAAACCTGCTTCTACTTTATCACCTTCTTTAACGCTAATGTGCGCATCAACTGGTAAAGAGTATTCTCTAAGTATGTCTTTCGTCTTAGAATCGATAATGTGAATTGCAGGCATTCTCTTTTTATCACGAGATTCAGTAATTACTTTTTCAGTAAACCCTGTTTGCTCATCTACTTCCTCACGGGTAGTTAAACCTTCGATAATATTTTCGAATACAATCGTTCCTTTCACCTCTGTAATAATTACAGCGTTGTATGGATCCCACTTACAAATTACATCACCCTTTTTAAGTTTCGTATTGTTTTCAATAACCAATTCGGAACCGTAAGGTATGATAGCATTCATTGTAACAAGTCCTTTCGAATCTGTTATTTTCAATTCAGCAGATCTACCAACTACAACGATTACTTTCTTACCGTTTTTATCCTTCGTCTCAATTGTTCTTAATTCGTCGATGTCAATCTGTCCAGCTGTTTTAGCTTTCAAGTCATTTTCATCAGCAATATTAGATGCCGTACCCCCAACGTGGAATGTACGAAGTGTCAATTGTGTACCTGGTTCTCCAATTGATTGTGCAGCAATTACACCCACAGCATCACCATTAACGGCTGGTCTTTGAGTTGCCAAGTTTCTTCCATAACATTTAGAACAAACTCCTCTTCGCATTTCACAAGTCAATACAGATCTGATTTCAACTTCGTCAATTCCAGCAGCATCAATTCCTGCAGCAACTATATCAGTAATCAATTCACCCGCATCAACGATCATCTCGTCGGTCTCTGGGTGATAGATTGCTTGCACAGCTGATCTACCGATAATTCTGTCACTTAATGGCTCAACGATCTCATCATTTTTCTTCAATGGAGTTGCAATAAGACCTCTTAAAGTCCCACAATCTTCCATGTTAATTACAACATCTTGAGCAACATCAACCAAACGACGTGTTAAGTAACCCGCATCGGCCGTTTTCAAGGCTGTATCGGCAAGACCTTTACGCGCACCGTGAGTTGAAATAAAGTACTCAAGAATTGATAATCCTTCTTTAAAGTTCGAAAGAATTGGGTTCTCAATAATATCTTGAGCAGAAGCTCCTGATTTTTGAGGTTTCGCCATCAATCCACGCATACCAGACAGTTGACGTATTTGCTCTTTCGAACCACGTGCACCTGAATCGTACATCATATAAATTGAGTTGAACCCTTGCATATCGTTCTTCAATTGCTCCATCAATGTGTGAGTCAATCTAGAGTTTGTATGCGTCCAAATATCAATAATTTGATTGTATCTTTCATTATTTGTGATAAGTCCCATGTTATAGTTCGCCATAACATTCTTAACTTCTGATTCAGCTTTTTCAACTAGAACTACTTTCTCTTTAGGAACGATAATATCGTCCAAGTTGAAAGATAGACCACCTACAAAGGCCATATGGTAACCCAATTCCTTAATTTCATCAAGGAAGGCTACAGTGCGAGAAGTTCCACAGATTTTCAATACGTGAGCAATAATATCACGAAGCGCTTTCTTCGTCATTACGCCGTTAATATATCCTGCTTCAGTTGGAACTTTTTCATTGAAAAGAACACGACCACAAGTAGTCTCAACCATGCGAACTTCAAGTTCACCGTTTTCGTTCAAATCTGACGTTCTTACTTTTAATGCAGCATGAAGATCTAATGAACCTTCATTGTGCGCTATAATCACTTCTTCTGACGAGTAGAAAGTACCACCTTCACCTCTAACTGGCTCTTCTTTCGTTCCTGCTTTCGGTTTCGTAATATAATACAAACCTAAAACCATATCCTGAGATGGTACAGCAATTGGTGCACCGTTTGCAGGATTCAGAATGTTATGTGAAGCCAACATTAATAATTGTGCTTCTAATATTGCAGCGTTACCTAAAGGTAAGTGAACCGCCATCTGATCCCCATCAAAATCGGCGTTGAAGGCCGTAGTTACCAATGGGTGAAGACGAATCGCTTTTCCTTCAATTAATTTAGGTTGGAAAGCTTGAATACCAAGTCTGTGAAGCGTTGGGGCTCTGTTTAAAAGAACTGGATGTCCTTTCAAAATGTTCTCCAAAATATCCCAAACAACTGGCTCTTTTCTGTCAACTATTTTCTTAGCCGATTTTACAGTCTTTACAATTCCACGCTCAATCATCTTACGAATAATAAACGGCTTGTAAAGCTCAGCAGCCATTCCTTTAGGAAGACCACATTCGTGTAATTTCAAGCTAGGTCCAACAACAATTACGGAACGTGCTGAATAATCCACACGTTTACCAAGTAAGTTTTGACGGAAACGCCCTTGCTTACCCTTTAATGAATCAGATAAAGACTTTAATGGTCTGTTTGATTCCGTTTTAACTGCTGATGATTTTCTTGAGTTATCAAATAAAGAATCTACTGACTCTTGAAGCATACGTTTCTCATTTCTAAGAATTACTTCTGGAGCTTTAATTTCGATCAATCGTTTCAAACGATTGTTTCTGATAATTACTCTTCTGTATAAATCGTTCAAATCCGATGTTGCGAAACGACCTCCATCTAGTGGCACTAGTGGACGTAATTCTGGTGGAATTACTGGTACAACTTTCACGATCATCCATTCTGGACGGTTATCAATACGACTTTGAGAATCACGCATTGCTTCAACAACTTGCAAACGTTTCAACGCTTCGTTCTTTCTTTGAACAGACGTTTCGTTGTTTGCTTGGTGACGTAATTTGTAAGATGTCTCTTGCAAATCCATTGTTTTCAACAAATCATAAAGTGCTTCTGCACCCATTTTTGCGATAAACTTGTTCGGATCTGCATCCTCTAAATATTGGTTCTCTTTTGGAAGAACATCAAGTATATCTAAATACTCTTCTTCAGTCATGAAGTCCAAACGAGTCAATTCTTCATCTTCAGCTGATCTTGCGATACCTGCTTGAATAACTACGTATCTCTCGTAGTAGATGATTTGGTCTAGTTTTTTAGTAGGAAGTCCAAGAAGGTAACCAATTTTGTTTGGCAACGATCTGAAGTACCAGATGTGAGCAACAGGAACCACCAATGAGATGTGCCCCATACGTTCACGACGTACTTTCTTTTCAGTAACTTCTACACCACAACGATCACAAACGATTCCTTTATAACGGATTCTTTTGTATTTACCACAGTGACATTCGTAATCCTTAACAGGACCAAAAATTCTTTCACAGAACAAACCATCTCTTTCCGGTTTGTAAGTACGGTAATTTATGGTTTCAGGCTTAAGCACCTCACCACTTGATCTTTCCAGAATAGTCTCTGGAGACGATAATGAAATCGTGATCTTGTTGAAGCTGCTTTGCTTTTTTGAATATTCTTTTCTATAAGCCATAATAATGTTTTCTTAATTATTCAACAACTGATGATTAATCCATAGTAATGTCAAGACACAAACCTCTCAACTCATGCAACAATACGTTAAACGATTCAGGAATTCCTGGTTCAGGAATATTGTCTCCTTTAACAATTGCTTCGTACGCCTTAGCACGACCCATTACATCATCCGATTTAACTGTCAAGATCTCTTGCAAGATGTTTGCTGCTCCAAACGCCTCAAGCGCCCAAACCTCCATCTCACCAAAACGTTGACCACCAAATTGTGCTTTACCACCAAGAGGTTGTTGTGTAATAAGTGAGTAGGGTCCGATAGAACGTGCGTGCATCTTATCGTCAACCATGTGTGACAGTTTCAACATGTAGATAATTCCTACAGTTGCTGTTTGGTGGAAACGTTCTCCTGTACCACCGTCATATAAGTAAGTTTTTCCTGATCTTGGAACTCCTGCTTTCTCGCACCATTCATCAATTTCTAATGGATGTGCTCCATCGAAAATAGGTGTTGCGAACTTGATTCCAAGCTTATCTCCAGCCCATCCTAAAACAGTTTCGTAAATCTGTCCAAGGTTCATACGCGATGGCACCCCAAGTGGGTTCAACACGATATCTACTGGAGTTCCATCTTCTAAGAATGGCATGTCTTCCTGACGAACGATATTTGCAACAATACCTTTGTTACCGTGACGTCCCGCCATTTTATCACCAACTTTCAATTTACGTTTCTTAGCGACGTAAACTTTAGCCATCTTAACAATTCCTGCTGGAAGTTCATCTCCAACTGAAATATGGAATTTCTTACGCTTGTAAGTTCCTAATAAATCGTTTGATTTAATATTGAAATTATGAATCACACGACCGATCAAAGCATTTACGCTAAGATCATCAGTCCAGTTTGTAGGATTAACAATAGAGAAATCGATCGCCGCTAAATTACGCGTTGAAAATTTCGTTCCTTTCTTGATAATTTCTTCCTTAAAGTTATTTGCTACACCAGCTGATTTAGTTTCACCTGCGATATCAATTAACTTATCAATCAATGTATTTTTCAATTCAGCGAACTCTTTGTCGTATTCTGAATCCAAGTTTTCCAAAACTGGTTTGTCTTGAGCTTTGGCTTTTCTGTCTTTGATTGCACGAGAAAACAACTTCTTGTTTACAACTACACCTCTTAATGAAGGTCCAGCTTTCAATGAAGCATCTTTTACATCTCCTGCTTTGTCACCGAAGATTGCACGAAGTAATTTCTCTTCTGGCGATGGATCAGTTTCTCCTTTTGGAGTAATCTTACCAATTAAGATATCGCCTTCTTTGATCTCAGCACCAACTCTAATCAGTCCATGCTCATCCAAATCTTTAGTCGCTTCTTCACTAACGTTAGGGATGTCAGAAGTTAATTCCTCCATTCCACGTTTTGTGTCACGTACATCTAAAGAGTACTCATCGATGTGGATTGATGTAAAGATATCATCACGAACAACGCGTTCTGAAATTACAATCGCATCCTCAAAGTTATATCCCTTCCAAGGCATAAATGCTACTTTCAAGTTTTGACCTAAGGCCAATTCTCCTTGTTGCGTAGCATATCCTTCACAAAGTACTTGTCCTTCTTCAACTTTATCACCTTTCTCAACGATTGGCTTCAAGTTTATACAGGTTCCTTGGTTGGTTCTACCAAACTTAGTTAAAGGGTAACGCGTTACCTCTCCATCAAAGCTTACTAATTTATCTTCTTTAGTCCAGCTGTATCTGATAACGATTTCATTCGCATCAACGTATTCAACTACACCTTTTCCTTCAGCGTTGATAAGTACACGAGAATCTTTTGCAACTAATTCTTCGATACCTGTACCAACGATTGGTGAATTCGGTTTCAATAATGGAACTGCTTGACGCTGCATGTTCGATCCCATTAATGCACGGTTGGCATCATCGTGCTCTAAGAATGGGATAGAAGAGGCTGCAATCGATGCAATTTGGTTTGCACCAACATCCATTAAGCTTAATTCATTTGGCGGAACTACCGGGAAATCATGCCCCAATCTAGCTTTAACTAAAGCACCAGTAAAGACTCCTTTATCATCAACATCAGCATTTGCTTGAGCGATGATTTTCTCATCTTCTTCTTCCGCTGACAAATATGTTGGCGCAGATTTAGTATCTACTTTACCATCTTTTACATTACGGTAAGGAGTTTCAATAAATCCAAGCTTATTTACTTTTGCGAAAACACAAAGTGAAGAAATCAAACCAATGTTTGGTCCCTCTGGTGTTTCAATCGTACAAAGACGACCGTAGTGAGTATAGTGAACATCACGCACTTCGAAACCGGCTCTTTCTCTAGAAAGTCCACCAGGCCCTAGTGCTGATAATCTTCTCTTGTGCGTTACCTCAGACAGCGGATTCGTTTGATCCATGAACTGAGATAGTTGATTCGTTCCAAAGAATGAATTAATTACAGAAGAAAGTGTCTTAGCGTTAATTAAGTCAATAGGTGTAAAGACTTCGTTATCACGAACATTCATTCTCTCACGAATTGTTCTTGCCATTCTTGCAAGACCAACTCCAAATTGAGAATACAATTGTTCACCAACAGTTCTTACACGTCTGTTTGACAAGTGATCGATATCATCCACATCAGCTTTTGAGTTAATCAACTCAATTAAGTACTTGATGATTGAAATCATGTCTGGCTTTGTAAGCACTCTTGAAGTTTCCTCCATGTTTACTTTAAGCTTCTTGTTCAAACGGAAACGTCCAACTTCACCTAGATCATAACGTGTATCTGAGAAGAATAATTTCTCGAATACCCCTTTTGCAGTTTCATAATCTGGCGGTTCAGCGTTTCTAAGTTGACGGTAGATATGCTCTACAGCTTCTTTTTCTGAGTTAGCCGTATCTTTTTGAAGCGTATTATAGATGATTGTAAAATCAGCACTATTAACATCTTCTTTGTGAAGAATAATAGTTTTTGATCCTGCATCAATGATCAAATCAATGTGTTCTTCTTCAAGAACAGTCTCACGATCTAATAATACTTCATTTCTTTCAATAGAAACAACTTCACCTGTATCTTCATCAACGAAATCTTCAATCCAAGATTTAAGAACTCTTGCAGCTAATTTACGACCTAGCGCCTTTTTCAAGTTTGCTTTCGTTGCTTTTAACTCATCTGCAAGATCAAAGATATCAAGGATGTCTTTATCTGTTTCGTATCCAATAGCACGGAACAAAGTTGTAACAGGTAATTTTTTCTTACGATCAATGTAAGCATACATTACGCTGTTGATATCGGTTGCGAATTCAATCCATGATCCTTTGAAAGGGATAACACGGGCAGAATACAACTTCGTACCATTAGCGTGACGACTTTGACCAAAGAATACCCCCGGAGAACGGTGCAATTGAGAAACAATAACTCTTTCTGCTCCGTTTACCACGAATGATCCCTTAGGAGTCATATATGGAATTGTACCCAAGTACACATCTTGAACGATAGTCTCGAAATCCTCGTGCTCAGGATCTGTACAATACAATTTTAATTTTGCTTTTAGTGGGACACTGTATGTCAATCCACGATCAATGCACTCTTCAATAGAGTATCTTGGTGGGTCGATGAAGTAATCCAAAAACTCCAACACGAATTGATTTCTCGTATCCGTGATTGGGAAGTTTTCTGCGAAAACTTTAAACAATCCTTCACTATCTCTATTTTCCGGTGTTGTTTCCAACTGGAAAAATTCTTGGAAGGACTTTAATTGAATATCCAAGAAATCTGGATACGCAAATGGATTTTTGCTCGACGCAAAATTCACTCTTGTCGAAATACTGTTTGATGATGCCAAATCCAAACGTTTTTTATTAGTGAATAAAACCGTATCAGCTAAGCCGACACGTATTTTTTTGGGTATTAAAAAGCACCCCTGCTCTAAAACAGAATAGGCATCTCGGTAAAACCGAGACGCCTTCCTGAAAATTGTAATGAAGATTACTTAACCTCTACTTCAGCTCCTGCTTCTTCTAGAGACTTCTTAAGTCCTTCTGCTTCGTCTTTAGAAACACCTTCTTTGATTGCTTTTGGTGCACTATCAACCATTTCTTTAGCTTCTTTCAAACCAGCTCCAGTCAATTCTTTCACTAGTTTTACTACTGCAAGTTTCGATCCACCAGCTGCTTTAAGAATAACATCAAATTCTGTTTGCTCTTCAGCTGCTGCTGATTCATCACCTCCACCAGCTACTGCTACTGCTGCAGCTGCTGCTGGTTCGATACCATACTCATCCTTAAGGATAGTTGCTAATTCGTTAACGTCTTTTACTGTAAGGTTAACTAACTCTTCTGCGATTTTTTTTAAATCAGCCATTGTATTTAATTTAAATAGATTCTAAAATAATTTATTGTGCTCTCTCTTCGAGCGTTTTAAGAAGACCGGCTATTGTTCCACCAGCATTCTTAAGTCCAGATATAACGTTCTTAGCAGGACTCTGAAGCAATCCAATAATATCTCCAAGCAATTCTTCTTTACTTTTGATATCAGCAAGCACTTGTAGTTGATCATCGCCAACGTAAACACCTTCATCAATCCAAGCACCTTTAAGAAGTGGCTTATCTGCTTTCTTACGAAAATCTTTGATAAGTTTTGCTGGAGCATTACCTACTTCTGAGAACATAATAGATGTAGCTCCTGAAAGTGCAACTTTCAATTCGCTAAAATCCTTCGCCTCAACTTTATCCATTGCTTTTTCAAGAAGAGTGTTTTTCACAACTCTCATTGAAACTTTGGCGTTGAAAGCCTTTCTTCTCAGACTGTTAATTGTCTCTACCGTTAATTCCGACGTATCTGCTAAATAGATAACATTATTATCAGCTAACTGAACAGCTAAGTCATCTACATATTTTGCTTTTTCTTCTCTTGTCATTTCAATAGTTTTTAAGCAATTAGCCCTTTGGTCTCAATTTGAATACTTGGACTCATAGTAGAACTGATGTAAAGGCTTTTGAAATATATTCCTTTCGAAGACGAGGGTTTCAATTTAACAAGTTGTTGAATTAACTCATTTGCATTGTCCTTAATCTTATCCCCATCAAAACTAGCTTTCGCTACCATTGCGTGAACAATTCCGTACTTATCAACTTTAAAGTCGATCTTACCTGCTTTCACTTCAGTTACTGCTTTAGCGACATCCATTGTTACAGTACCAGTTTTTGGATTCGGCATTAATCCTCTTGGTCCTAAAACACGACCTAAAGCACCTACTTTCCCCATTACTGCTGGCATCGTAATAATAACATCGATATCAGTCCATCCACCTTTAATTTTTGCGATGTAATCATCTAATCCAACGAAATCAGCACCTGCTGCTAATGCTTCCTCCGCTTTATCGGGAGTACACAATACAAGAACCTTAATGTCCTTACCTGTACCGTGTGGCAATGCAACTGTACCTCTTACCATTTGATTTGCTTTTCTAGGATCAACTCCTAAACGAGCACAAACATCAATTGATGCATCAAATTTTGTTGATGAAATTTCCTTAACTAAGTTACATGCTTCTGCCAAGGAGTACACTTTTAAAGAATCAATCTTCGCTAGTGCGTCTTTTCTTTTCTTTGAAATTCTTGCCATAACACTTATTTAGTTTTTGGTGCTTCACCACCTTTAACATTAACTCCCATACTTCGAGCCGTTCCTGCTACCATGCGCATTGCAGAGTCAACAGTAAAACAATTCAAATCCGGCATTTTGTCCTCAGCTATCTCTTTGATTAAATCCCAAGAAATACTTCCTACCTTCAACCTGTTGGATTCTGGAGAACCTTTCTTAAGTTTTGTCTTTTCAAGAATTTGAACTGCTGCTGGAGGAGTTTTAATTACAAAATCAAACGATTTATCACTATAAACTGTGATTACCGCCGGTAGAACTTTTCCAGGTTTATCCTGCGTACGAGCATTAAACTGCTTGCAGAACTCCATGATGTTAACACCTTTTGCACCTAGTGCTGGGCCAACTGGAGGGGCTGGATTAGCTGCACCACCTTTGATCTGTAATTTGATCAAACCTGCTACTTCTTTAGCCATTTATTTTCAATTGTGTAGTCAAACGTGATTACTTTTAATGCGGGAAGCTTTAATCGCTTTCGTCACTCCTACGGGTTAATATACTCTTTAAACTTCTTTTTCAACTTGCATGTAGCTAAGCTCAAGCAGGTTCTTTCTACCAAATATTTTCACCATTACTTTCAGCTTTTTCTTGTCTTCGTTGATTTCATCAACAACACCGCTGAAGTTGTTAAATGGACCATCAATTACTTTAACGGCTTCTCCAACAACAAATGGAATTTTCATTTCTTCTTCTGTCTCTGAAAGCTCATCTACTTTACCTAAAATACGATTCACTTCAGACAATCTCATTGGAGCAGGCTCTCCACCTTTCTCCGTACCAAGGAAACCTATTACATTAGGTATTCCTTTAATAACGTGAGGAACTTCTCCAGTAAGAGAAGCTTCTACCAAAACATATCCAGGCAAATAAGCTTTCTCTTTGCTTACTTTTTTACCTTTTCTAATTTGGAAAACCTTTTCAGTTGGAATTAAGACTTGCCCAACAAATTCATCCAATTTAAGTCGTGAGATTTCCATGTCAAGGTATTCCTTAACTTTCTTCTCTTTTCCACTAATGGCTCTCACCACGTACCAACGCATTTTAATTTCTGCAGCCATGATCCTTAGAATAAATCAAGTTTATAGATAAAACCAATTATCCCTCTCCATGTAGAACCATCGTCTCCGGTAATCCCGAAAACGTAATCCATTGAAAATATAATAAGTGATATTAGAACAGAAGCGATCACCACAATAATGGTATTACTTTGTAATTCTTTCCAAGTTGGCCAAGTAACTCTATGAGTCATCTCTGTTACCGTCTCGTTTATATATTCTTTAACCTTTGACATGTCATCTATTTTGCACGGGCGGTAGGGTTCGAACCCACGACCAATGGATTTGGAATCCAGTACTCTACCAACTGAGCTACGCCCGTAAATTAGATAAGCTTTCAGCGCACCAATTGCTTATCATTAATTTAACTTTTTACTAAAAAATTTGACCTTTTCAAGTCAATTCTAGAGTGAGGAAGTCTACCTCGTATAAAAAGGGGAGCGAACTCCCCTTTTTATAATTATTTATTTGATATCTCTTATGAGATGATCTCAGTAACTTGTCCAGCTCCTACAGTTCTACCACCCTCACGGATTGCAAAACGAAGACCTTTGTTCATTACAACTGGTACGATTAACTTAACTGTAATAGTTACGTTATCTCCAGGCATTACCATCTCACGACCATCTGTCAAGAAGATTTCACCTGTTACATCAGTTGTTCTTAAATAAAACTGAGGACGGTATTTGTTGTGGAAAGGAGTGTGACGACCACCTTCTTCTTTCTTCAATACATATATCTCAGCTTTAAAATCAGTATGAGCAGTTGCTGTACCTTTCTTAGCGATCACCATTCCACGACGGATTTGAGATTTCTCAATACCACGTAATAAAAGACCAACGTTATCTCCAGCTTCTCCTCTATCCAAAATCTTACGGAACATTTCAACACCAGTACAAGTTGACTCTAAATTATCATCACCCATACCCATGATATCTACCGCATCTCCAGTGTTAACTATACCCGTTTCGATTCTACCTGTTGCTACTGTACCACGACCTGTAATCGTAAACACATCTTCAACTGGCATAAGGAAATCCTTATCAATTTCACGAGGAGGCAATTCAATCCAAGTATCAACAGCTTCCATTAATTCATTAACTCCAGTAACCCATTTTTCTTCACCGTTCAATGCTCCAAGAGCAGAACCAGCAATTACAGGTGTATTGTCTCCATCGTACTCATAGAATTCAAGTAATTCTCTGATTTCCATTTCAACTAACTCAAGTAACTCTTCATCATCAACCATATCCACTTTATTCATGAATACAACCATTCTTGGAACACCAACTTGACGTCCTAAAAGGATGTGCTCACGAGTTTGAGGCATTGGTCCATCAGTAGCCGCAACTACCAAGATAGCACCATCCATTTGTGCAGCACCAGTAACCATATTCTTTACGTAATCAGCGTGACCTGGACAGTCAACGTGAGCGTAATGACGATTTTCAGTTGCATACTCAATGTGAGATGTATTAATTGTGATACCACGTTCTTTTTCCTCAGGTGCATTATCAATTGAAGAGAAATCGCGAGTTTCAGCAAGACCTTGACCAGCTAATACCGAAGAGATAGCGGCTGTCAAAGTAGTTTTTCCGTGATCGACGTGACCAATAGTTCCAATGTTTACGTGTGGTTTGGAACGATCAAATGTTTCCTTAGCCATTGTTCTGTGTTTTGTTTCTTAGTTAATAAACTTCTATATATGCAAAAATTCCATTCGCCAACCGACGAACGAAAAAATTTTCATTCACTTTATCGAGCCAATAACG
Organism: Salibacteraceae bacterium; assembly: GCA_047628775.1. Taxonomy (GTDB): domain Bacteria; phylum Bacteroidota; class Bacteroidia; order Flavobacteriales_D; family Crocinitomicaceae; genus UBA4466. The sequence goes on from JBLHVW010000043.1 coordinate 14,120, forward strand.
AGAATTGAACTCGTGACCTCTTCCTTACCAAGGAAGTGCTCTACCCCTGAGCTATATCGGCACTAATGTATCTTTCAAAAAAAATGAGCGGGAGACGAGACTCGAACTCGCGACCCTCAGCTTGGAAGGCTGACGCTCTACCAACTGAGCTACTCCCGCTTATATTAATTAACAATGCTCCTTTGGTGGGGAGAGCAGGATTCGAACCTGCGAAGACGTAGTCAGCAGATTTACAGTCTGCCCTCGTTGGCCGCTTGAGTATCTCCCCAAAGTACAAAAGTACATTTTGAGCCGATGGAGGGACTCGAACCCCCGACCTGCTGATTACAAATCAGCTGCTCTAGCCAGCTGAGCTACATCGGCACATTGTTGGTATTTCAATATTTGAAAGAACTTAAAAAAAAGTACTCCCCGTTTCGTTTAGGGAGTGCAAATGTATGAAACTTATTTCTTTTGACAAGCAAAAAATGAAAAAAAAATAAAAAAAATAAGGGTGAGAAATTCCCACCCTTACTGACTAATATGCAATCGACTGATTTAAGCCTTTTTAGACTTGTGCCGCTCAACTTGTTTTTTTAATGCTTGTACAGCAAGATCAGCTGCTTCCTCAAAACTCTTGCACTGTTTTTTAGCGAAAAGCTCACTTCCTGGGAGCAATAATTTGACTTCAGCAATTTTATTCTCCGACGTATCGTTTTTATCGATCTTTAAATATATTTCACTTGAGATAATACTATCGTACATCAATTCTAATTTTTTCACTTTTTCCTGAATGAATTGAATTAGTTTTTGGTCTGCCGTAAAATGAACGGAATTGATTCTTAAATCCATAGTCTAATTTTTTTGACCCCTAGGATGGGATTGTGAATAAATACTTGTTATCTCCGCGAACGAGTTATGGGTATACACCTGCGTTGCAGATAAACTAGCATGCCCCAAAAGTTCTTTTAAAACTTCCAGTCCAGCACCATTGTTTAACATGTGCGTTGCAAAGGTGTGCCTTAAGACATGAGGACTCTTTTTCTCCAAACCCGTCGCCTTTCCAAGGTAACTATTTATTTTCCTATAGACAAACTTTGAATATAATTTTTTACCATTGTTTAACACAAAGAAATTTTCGTGATTCACATTCAATTCAGACCTCATTGAACGGTACATCTCTATTAGCTTGTACAGGTCTTTTGATATTGGAATTATTCTTTCCTTGTTCCTTTTTCCAAGAACCTTGATTTGATTTAAACTTACATTACTGTCAATTAGACCGATGAGCTCACTGGATCGAATCCCGGTTTGATAGAACATCTCAAACACTAATCGATCTCTTACTCCTTCAAAATCGTCTGTAAATAGATTGGCAGTCTTGGTTTCTTCTAGCTCCTTTTTTTGAGCAAATGATGGTAGTCTCTTTTGATTTTTAGGTCCTTTGACCAATTGCATCGGTGTTGATTCCAAATATTGTTCTTTGACTAACCATTTGAAGTAAGTGCGTAAAGAAGATAGCTTTCGATTTACCGAGATGTTGACGTAGTCATTTTCGATTAGATCAACCATCCAACCTCTTACAAGTCTTGAATCGACTTCTTTAAGACCCTCCAATGAGTCTATTTTGGCAAACTCATGGAATTGCGAAATATCCTTTTGATAGGCTAGACACGTGTGCTCTGAAAACCGCTTTTGGGTTATCAGGTAATCAACAAAACCATCAAGCATAAAAAAAGGAGCCATACAGGCTCCTTTACGTATTTTGAATCGAAATGTTTCAATTACATTTCAGCAGATTGCATTCTTTGCTTATAAGCAGCACGAATCCTTCCTTGTCTATTCGAGATAGAAGGCTTAGTAAATTGCTTGCGCTCTCTCAATTGTCTCATCACTTTAGTTTTTTCGAATTTCTTCTTATACTTTTTGATGGCTCTTTCGATGTTTTCACCTTCTTTTACTGGAATAATTAGCATATCTTATGTTGTTTTCTTTCTATTATCGGGTGGCAAATATATAACTAAAAAATTAAATTCAACTTATAATTGTTAATAATTTTAGTTGAATTGCATGTTTTTCTTTCATCCCTACTTTAATATCTCTCTTGAGATTACGATTTTCTGAATTTCTGACGTTCCTTCTCCAATAGTCATCAGTCTTGCATCACGAAGGAATTTTTCTGCTGGGTACTCTTTTGTGTAACCATATCCTGCCATTATCTGCATGGCTTCATTCCCACATTTAACAGCTACTTCACTAGCGAAATACTTAGCGAAAGCGCCTTCTTTCGTTAATGGTAATTTTTGGTTCTTTAAATATGCAGCTTGAAAAGTTAGCATTTCTGCTGCTTCTACTTCGGTTGCCATATCAGCGAGTTTAAAGCCGATTGCTTGGAATTGAGCAATTGGTTTTCCAAACTGCTCTCTTTCTTTTGCATACTTCACAGATGCTTCATACGCTCCACGAGCAACTCCACAACTTAATGCTGCAATTGAAATCCTTCCGCCATCTAGGATCTGCATTGCTTGCTTAAACCCTTGTCCAACTTCTCCTAAAACATTATCATTTGAGACGCGAACATTATCAAAAATCAACTCAGCTGTTTCACTTGCACGAACTCCAAATTTATCTTTAATCTTTACAGCTGAGAATCCAGGAGTTCCTTTCTCAATAACAAAAGCTGTAACACCATTGCTGTCTAAAAGTTCACCTGTTCTAACAAGAACAACAGATATATCTCCCGACAAACCATGAGTAATCCAGTTTTTAGCACCATTTATGATCCAATCGTCACCATCTTTTACTGCGGTGGTTTTCATGCGCATTGCATCTGAACCTGTATTTGGTTCGGTAAGCCCCCAAGCACCAATGTGCTCTCCTGAAGTAAGTTTCGGTAGGTACTTTTTCTTTTGCGCTTCAGAACCATGGTAATAAATATGTCCTGTACATAATGAGTTGTGCGCTGCGACACTGAGTCCAACTCCACCACAAACTCTTCCTAACTCCATTAGAACAGTAGCATATTCGAAATAACCCATCCCACTTCCTCCGTACTCTTCTGGAATATAAATTCCAAGAAGACCTAGGTCACCCATTTTTTTCATCACATCAACAGGGAAGAATTCTTCTTCATCCCACTTGTTCATATGCGGTCTTATTTCCTTTTCAGCAAAGTCACGCACCATCTGTGCAATCATCTTTTGATTTTCGTCTCTCTCAAAATTCATGTTTAACTCGAATATAAGTTGTTTAGTCCTCTAGTCTAATAGGCTACTAAATTAGTAATATTGTTAGAAAACCCTTTTAATTTTTCTATTCCATTTAAAAAATCTAATGATACGAGGAAGTTGAAACCAGAAACTTCACCACCCGCTTTTTGAATTAATCTACCTGCTGCCTCTGCGGAACCTCCGGTTGCCAACAAATCGTCATGAAGTAAAATCTTTTGACCTGCTGAAATGGCATCAATGTGCATTTCAATTGTTGCGTTTCCATATTCCAAATCATAATTTACACTTAAGACATTGTGCGGTAGTTTTCCCTTTTTTCTAATTAGAATAAACGGAACGCCAAGTTTCATGGCTAAAGGATAGCCAAATAGAAACCCTCTACTTTCAATTCCTGCCACTGCATCAAGATCTGAATCTTTATACATGTTGTATAGATGATCAACGACTTCGACTGATAATTTAGCATCCATCATAATAGGCGTGATATCCTTGAAAACAATACCCTCCTTTGGGAAATCAGGGACATCTCGGATAGCTGCGGAAAGTTTTGATTCTAATGACATATTCAAATTTTTAAGTAGTTCTTAATTTTCGAAAACAACTCTCGATCGATCAATTTTGACTCTAAAACATCTTCAATCTGATTATAATTGCCGTTCGCAATTCTCATTTTAACAATTGAATTAGCGACTTTATACGATATATATGGATGGTTTTTCAATTCATCAATAGAACAGGAATTTATATCAATTAATCTAAGATCTTTCTTATTTAAAATGATTTTTTTACCTACCTCTTCGTATTTTTCACTGTCGAACTTCCAAATTTCGAGCAATTGTTTGGTGTCACAATACCCTCCAAGCTCCTCTCTGTATTGAACAATTTTCTTGGCATAAAACTCACCAATTCCAGGTATTGATTTCAGATTTTCAATATCCGCGGTATTTATATCAACTTTTATGAATTCCTTTTCAGGCAAAGGTTCAAATTTTTTCTTGGCTTCAAATTCAGGATAAAAGGTTGAATCTTTGATTAAGTCAAACAAGTCTGATGAAATCACGAAAATCTTTTCAAGATCATCATTTGATTTAAGTCCTCGCTTTGAAAAATTTAAAACAACATCAACCTGTTTGTTTGAAAGTCCGAGTTTCAGCCAATCTTCCTCCTGATACTCGTTGGGATCAAATGCTTGCTCGGGCGCTTTAAATTTAGATGCCCACACTTTCTTCTTATTCTTCTTCTTGTATTCACGCTTTTCGTCTATTTCCTCTTCAATCTTCTCAAGTTCTTCAAAACTGATTTGAATATCGTCATCATCGCTATAAGCGGCAATAATTCTTGGAGTGTACGAAATTAGAGCACCAATACATAACAGTAAAAGCATGCCTCGCCTATTTCTCTTGGATATTGGCATTATGTCTTTTTAATTGCGGCTTTGTACTTTGATAACTCCTTGCTTACTTTTGGAGCTAATATTACCAATCCAATAATATTAGGGAATACCATCGCGAAAATCATTGCATCAGAAAAGTCAATCACGGCTCCTAAACTAATTGAAGCTCCCACTATAACGAAAAACAAGAAAATAACTTTATAAGTGGTATCTGCTATTTTAGTTTTTCCGAATAAGTATTTCCAAGCTTGAAGTCCATAATACGACCAAGACAACATTGTAGAGATGGCAAACAAAACTGCTGCGATCATAAGTACCCAATCAAAATAAGGAATTGTTGAATTGAAAGCCTGAGCAGTTAATTCAATCCCTTGTACATCTGAGTTTCCATATTCAATAAAACCTCCATCAATATTCGTAATGATCAAGACTAATGCCGTCATCGTACAAATAATTACCGTGTCAATAAACGGCTCTAATAATGCAACAATACCTTCACTCGCCGAGTATTTTGTTCGAACAGCTGAATGCGCAATTGCAGAAGAACCTACCCCAGCTTCATTTGAGAATGCCGCTCTTTGGAAACCAACAATCAATACCCCAACTATACCTCCTAATGCGGCGCTTGAGTTAAATGCTCCGTCGTAGATCAAGCCGAAAGCTTCTGGTATTGATGAATAATGCATTCCAAGTATTACCAACGCTGCCCCCACATATATTACGGCCATGAATGGGACAACCTTTTCTGTAACAGATCCAATTCTCTTAATCCCTCCAATTATAACAATACCTACGATAATGGCCATCACAACACCAATAATAACACCGGCCGCTCCACTTTCGAATCCTAGTTTTCCTGAAATTTGAGCTGCGGCTTGATTTGCTTGGAACATATTCCCACCACCGAAGGACCCTCCGATACACATTATCGCAAAAAAGATAGCTAGTACTTTTCCAAGCCCACCTAATCCTTTCTCTTTTAATCCTTTTGATAAATAATACATTGGCCCTCCATGAACAGTTCCATCCTCGGTAACTTCACGGTATTTCACACCCAACGTACATTCAGTAAATTTAGTAGCCATACCTAAGAAACCAGCCAAAATCATCCAAAAAGTAGCTCCTGGCCCACCCAATGAGATTGCAACAGCAACACCAGCAATGTTCCCCAATCCAACAGTTGCAGAAAGAGCAGCTGTCAAAGCCTGAAAGTGAGAAACTTCACCTTCCGCTCCTTCGACGGCAATAGTCTCGAACACATCTCCACCTGGAGTTGAATCGCCCTCTGCTATATCCGCAGTATGATGATCAATATCATCATAATCGCCCTTAACGATTTTAACGGCAGTCCTAATCAAAGTAAAGTTTACGAATTTGAAGTATATAGTGAAAAATAATGCTCCCAATATTAATATGATTAGAACTAGTGGAACACTAACATACGTCCCCGAAAAGGCAAGCTTAACAGTTCCAGCTTTCTTTGCAATCAATACCAACTCCCCATTTTTATCTTTCGCTATACGCCCAAAATCACTTATTAGCTTTACCTCCTCAACATCTTTCGAAGCATTAATTTTATAATCCGAAAACTTAATGATTATGCTATCTTTTCCTCCTTCAAATAATTCTTCAGGAATTTCGAATGACGAATTCTGATTTACAGAACCAGCCCTAATCGGAAAAAAAATAATTGACCCAACAAAATCGGCGACTGGTTTAAATACTAAATCTATTTTCTCGTCTAACCCAATTTTTTTATTTAATACAATTGTATCACTAACAAGTCGCAAAGAACTTTTACTTGAATTAGCCTCATCCGCATCCAATTGATAATATTGATTCACCTTAATTGACTTGCCATTTGTGGTTTTTTCAACTTCTTGCGAAAAATTTACAAACGTCGTCAAAAAGACAACTAAACCTATAAAATACTTCATGATGATATTGTGATTAAATTTTGAACGGAAACAAATATAGCAATAAAAAAATTGGATATTTTAAGGCGATTTTGACAAGCGGTAATTAGTGTTCTAAGTGAAATTGATTAACCAATTTCTTTATCTGGGAATCGCTGCCTAGGATGAAAATTTTTGAACCCTTCACAATCTTTGTATCACTACGCGGATTAATTCGATAATTGCCTTCGGCGTCTTTAGAACAAATAATGGTAGCTCCTATAATATCTCTTGACTCTATCTCATTTATTGATTTGTCTTAAAGTTCTGCTGGCAATTCATCGTAAGAAATAGATTCGATATTTGTTCCTTCAATTCCTCTTGCTCTAATTATATCTAAAAATTCCATAACATCTGGATTCGCAATTAATGATGCCATGCGTGAACCTCCAATAGCGTCGGGCATTATAACATTGTTTGCCCCTGCCATTCTCAATTTAGAAACGGCTGAACTCCGAGGTGCCCTGCTAACAATAAGAATGTTTTTATTGAATTCTCTAGCTGCTAGTTCCACGTAAATATTATCAGCATCTTTTGGCAAACAAGTTATAAAGGGCTTAGCCTTCTTTATTCCAGTCTTCTCAAAGATTGCAACGTCGGTGCTGTCTCCACAAAGAAACTTTACATTTTCATCTAATTCATTCTTTTCAATTAAATTCTCGTCCTTTTCAAGGACAACGAAATCTTCATGGTGTGACTTCAAGTCATTGGCCACTTGAAAACCTACACGTCCAAAGCCACAAATAATTACATGATTTTATGTTCTTTAAGGTAATGTTTGTATTCTCCTCCGACTAAGTATCTTGTTATTGACGTTATTGCATACGCGAATGTTCCGAAGCTTGAGATAATTAGAAAGGCCGTGAATAATTTACCATATACAGACAGTTCGGCTACCTCGCTAAACCCGACTGTTGAGATAGTGATTATCGTCATGTAGAAAGAATTTACAAAGCTCCATTCTTCAATGAAGATATAACCAGACGTTCCGACGGCAATAATTAATAAAATTAATCCTAGCAAATAGGATAATTTGGATAAAAGCTTAGATCGCAGTAGCATAAGTTATAATTCCCAAATCGTGTTTCTTTTTCTTCTTTGCAATTTAAAGTAATGCTTATGCTCTAGTATCCAAGCCATAATCAAATAGATCAACAACGGTGATCCGAGTGCAATAAAAGACGAGTAAATGAATCCAAGTCTCACTTTAGAACTACTAATACCAAGCTTTCTAGCCCACCAAGCACAAACACCGAAGGATTTCAGCTCGAAAAAAAAGATTGTTTTTTGAATCATTTTATTAATTCTTGAGGATCTTATTTCCTACTGCGCAAGATAAGCATTTTTTACGACAGCAATAGTAGCGATACAGCCCCATTAGGCCTTGAGAGTCATAGGCATTTTCAATATTAACTCCAGAATCTCTCCACTTTTTCAAAACAGAATTATTTTCAGGGGCAATGGACTCTAGAATTTCAATTGCCATATCCCGATAATCTTCATTGCCACTAATCTCACTTCGGTACCAGAGAAAGGGTACAATTCCATTAATTAGAAGTCCATTTTTAAACCCTTTCGACAACGTTTGAACTCCAACCATCTCCATATCCCCGCTACACTTGTCAAAAACCAGATTAAAAGCCTCAATGACTTTTTCTGAAGAACCAACATCAATAAGGTAATCAAGTTCTGATTCGCCCATGAGATGTGCAAATTGATTTAACCGCACTGTTGGGAAGTTTTTCGGTCTTGTTCCTTTAAAATGCCATTGGTTTGGTCCTTTACTATCAGGAGATTTACTCGTTAACATTCCACTTTCAGACACCATTAACTTATAACGTTGAGAAGCAGTTAAATGTATCAATTGAGAATGAGGGACACATCGAATCAATTCGAGAAACGCAAGTTTATTCAAATTGGACCCAAAGGCTGCAGCGAGAAAAACATATAAAGGAGAAGATTCATTGTTCAAATACGATTGAATCAATTTTATTCTATCGTTTAGTTTTTCTACTAAGGACTTACCAATCATCGATTGTAGAAAAACGGGATCAATTGAGTCTAGGTCGTTTTTACAAATTATTTGATTCGAACTCTCCATATAACTCTTGTGTTTATCCCAGTGCTCAATATCAATTAGCTCCCTCATTTCAAGTACAGGGAGCTTTAAACCATTCTGATAGACATCTTTGTCGTGTTGATAAACCACATGCAAAATAAGGTTGTTATAGTTCTCATCAAGATGGTGTTTGTGCGCATACCAGTCTGAGCTTTTGACATGGATTTCAATATGCCCATAAAAGGTAATACCATCCATTCGAATGGATCCATGTTTAAAGTCGGGCCCCTTCAGAAGTGTATTATGAGACCCAAAGTTTAATATTTCGACATCAGTTCCGTCGGTGAGTTTTAGTTGCGGTTTAAGAATGCGTTTGTTGTTCCAAACAAACTGAAGGTAGTCTTCGGTCATAGGGTGCAGGTTAGTTCGATTGTTCGGTTGTTCGGTTGTTCGGTTGTTCGATTGTTCGGTTGTTCGGTTGTTCGGTTGTTCGGTTGTTCGATTGTTCTTAATATAAGATACAAAAAAAAGCGCTTCGGATAAACCAAAGCGCTTTTCTAAAGAATTATTTTCTATCTAGTACTTTAAGTACTTTAAATATTTCGCATCTGCTTCAGTAGCAGTCTCTGCATCAAAATTCATTTGAAGAACATCACCTTCAGTTCTTCTATTGAACTGGTGAAGCAATTCAAACGTGGCGTTATCTGATCTTTTATATTTATTAATGTAAGCTTCAGTTAATTTGATTTCCTCATAGTCTGCGATAATCTTTTCACTTGGCTCATCAACATAATAAACACCGTCTTTTTTCCAAACAGTTCTTGCAACATTTTCTCCATCTCCAACTGGAATTATTCTTCTAGGATCTACACCTTTTTCTTCAACTAAGAACTTGTAACAGGCTCTTGCACGATTCTCAGAAAGAATCTGGTTACGTGGATTACTACCACGTGAATCCGTGTGAGAGCTCAATTCTAATTTCATTCCTGGATACTCTACTAA
>JBLHVW010000044.1:0-23679 GCA_047628775.1 Salibacteraceae bacterium
AGTTCTGCTCCTATCGGCGATTCATTTGATGTTGATTATGTTGCTCACGAAGTTGGACATCAATTTGGTGCAAATCACACATTCAACAATTCATGTAGCGGAAATAGAAACAACTCAACTGCAATGGAACCAGGAAGTGGCTCGTCAATTATGGCCTATGCTGGAATTTGTTCGCCGGATGTACAAAACAACAGTGACGATCACTTTCACGGAATTAGCTTGGAGGAAATTGGGATTGAAATTTTGAGTAATGGGCATCAATGTGAGACGATTGCCCCTTTGGCAAATATTGCGCCTACAGTAGTTTCTACAAATGGAGGAGCAACTATTCCTGGAGGAACACCATTCGCATTAACGGCGGTTGTAACGGACCCTGATGGCGACCCTATTACATACAACTGGGAACAAATGGACAACGGGATTAGCACACAACCACCTGTGGCATCATCGAACAATGGACCAAACTTTAGAAGTTATCCATCGAATACGGATCCAACGCGTTATTTCCCAAGATTACAAGCGATTAAAAACGATGGACCATTCACTTGGGAGAGACTTTCTGATGTTTCCAGAACAATGAACTTCAGAGTTTCTGTGAGAGATAATTCACCGGGGCCTGGCGGCTGTAATGATCATGATGACGTTAGTGTTACAGTAGATGGTAACTCGGGACCATTTGTCGTTTTGTATCCTTCAGTACTGGGGATAATCTGGACAGGCGGAACGAACCAAACAGTGACTTGGGATGTTGCCAATACAGATGGCGCGCCCGTTAATTGTTCTAATGTAGATATCTTTTTGTCTACCGATAATGGCGTAACATATTCAACTCAAGTAGCATCGGGTGTACCAAACGACGGTTCCGAAACGATCGTTGTGCCTAATGTGTCCGCAATGGCTTGCAGAATTATGGTCATGAGTCAATCAGGAACATTTTTTGATATTTCCGATAAACGATTTGAAATCCAATTTGGATTCGCGGGACTAGAAGAAACAGTGAATGAATCCGTAGCGATTTATCCGAACCCAACGTCTGGTGATGTTGCTATTTCATGGGAAGAAGACGTTCAATTTATTGAAATCACAGATGCAACAGGAAAACTCTTAGACCATGTCAACGTAGAAAACCTGAATGAAACACTTGTTGATCTTTCAAGCTATAGCAATGGCGTATATTTCGTTCACGTGAACAGCACAGACGGGCGAACTGTGTATAATCTTGTAAAACAATAAACCAAAAATAAACATAGATAATTTCCCTGTATCTACTACCGCATAGTATAAACCAAAAGCTAAAATTATGTACAAAAAACTACTCAGACTTACTTTAAGTCTTCTGTTTTTATGGACTGCCTCACCAGCTGTATCACAGAACATTAAAACCGTTGACTTCACGATGAACGAAGTCTCAAGAGCTGATATCCTCGGATTAGGCGACATTCAGATTAATGCTGAAAATGCCAGGTATTATCATTTTGATATTGATGCGCTTAAGTCTCAAATGGCCGGTGTAATGTATCGTGAAGATCCTGGTGTAGGTTTCTTGGCGCAATTGAAACTCCCGCATCCAAATGGGGTTGTTTACAACTACCAAGCAAAAGGAAACCGCACAATGCATTCCGATTTAGGGGTGTTATTTCCAGAAATCACATCATACGACGCAGCTGGACTGGACAATGTGGCTAAAGTAAAGTGGGATATTACTCCTGCTGGATTCCATGCCATGATTATGCTTCTTGATGAAAGTACTATTTTCATTGATCCAGTTATTAATGGAAATTCAGAGTATTACATTGTTTACCATAGAAACGATTTTTCGACGGATAAAATAATGGATTGTGATGTAACAAATAACGATTTAACATCAAAATTGCTACCAGCCGGTGGGGTTGAAAGTAGTTTTGGTACATGTGAATTAAGAACGTATCGAATGGCATTAGCTGCTACTGCCGAATACACAATTTTTCATGGAGGAACCGTTGCTGGAGCATTGGCTGCTGAAGTAACGACCATGAATCGTGTTAATGGTGTTTTCGAAAGAGACATGGCCATTACAATGAGTATTGTTGCAAACAACAACTTGCTTATTTATACAAATACAGGAACGGATCCATATACCAATGGAAATGCCGGGGCAATGATCGGTCAAAACCAAACAAATGTTGACAATGTAATTGGAAGTGGAAATTACGATATTGGTCACGTTTTTGGAACCAATAGTGGCGGACTTGCCGGACTTGGTGTTGTTTGTTTAGGAGGTCAAAAAGCCAGAGGTGTAACAGGAAGTGGAGCGCCAATCGGTGACCCATTTGATATTGATTATGTAGCGCATGAAGTAGGACATCAATTTGATGCAAATCATACGCAGAACAATAACTGTAATAGAAACAATGCCACGGCAATGGAACCGGGAAGTGCAAGCACTATTATGGGGTATGCAGGAATTTGCGCACCAAATGTTCAAAACAATAGTGACGATCACTTCCATGGAGTTAGTTTGGAAGAGATTGGAGGACACATTACTTCAACAGGTTGTCCAGTTACTACAGCGTTAGCAAACAATGCACCCTCAATTTCTGGAACAAATGGAAATGCAACCATTCCTTCGGGGACACCTTTTGCATTGACAGCGATAGCAACGGATCTAGATGGTGATGTTTTATCTTACTGCTGGGAGCAAATGGACAATGGTGTAAGTACACAATCTCCAGTCGGAACCTCTACTATTGGGCCGAACTTTAGAAGTATTTCTCCGATGGTAAATGATACGCGTTATTTTCCAAATTTGACAGACTTGTCTAACGGAGGTCCTTATACATGGGAAGTTCTCCCAACAGTATCTAGATCAATGAACTTTAGAGTTACCGTTCGTGATCAATCTTTAGGAGTTGCCGGTTGTAACGATCACGCAGATGTGGTGGTTACTGTTGACGGAAATTCAGGACCGTTTATTTTAAACTATCCTTCTGCAACGGGAATTGTATGGGCAGGAGCTACAACAGAAACGGTTACATGGGCGGTTGCCGGAACAGATCTTGCGCCCGTTAACTGCTCAAACGTTGACATTCTTTTATCAACGGATGGTGGATTAACCTACCCAACGGTGCTTATGTCGAATGTGCCGAACGATGGCTCTCAATTAATTAACATACCAAATATAGCTACAACAACGGCGAGAGTTATGGTAATTTGTGCTTCGGGAACGTTCTTCGATATTTCAAACAATGATTTCGAAATTACAATGGCAACGTTTGATTACACGCTTGGTTCTGCAACACCTGCGGCGAGTGTTTGTCAACCGACGGATGCTGTTTATACAATTGACGTTGGTTCAATCGGTGGATACAACGATCCAGTAACACTTTCAATTACAGGTGTTCCGACAGGAGCGACGGCAGTATTCTCAACGAACCCAGTTACGCCAGTTGGAACGAGCACATTGACTATTTCTAATACAGGTTCAGCTACGGCAGGAACTTACGGATTAACGGTTCAAGGTGTGAGTACAAGCGGAACTAAAACAACAGATCTTAGCTTAAACATTTCAAGTGCTTCACCATTGGCAACGACATTAACGACTCCAGCAAACCTTGCTGTTTCTGTAGCCGTGCCAACTGATTTTACCTGGGTTGCCGCACCGGGAGCAGGTATTACCTATGAAATTGACATAGCCACAGATGCTGGTTTTACAACAATAGTAGATCAAACGACTGGGTTGGTAACAACGACCTATAATTCAGCAACTCTTTTAGGAGCGACAACTTATTTCTGGAGAGTTCGATCCGTGACTGGATGTGGAACTTCAGCTTGGTCAGTGGCATGGTCGTTTACAACAAGTACGTGCAGTAACATTGCAAGTACGGATGTTGGTCAAACATCTGATGTTGCAAGTTTCACTTCGGTAATTAACATTGCAGGATCAGGAACGATTACAGATGTGAATGTTCCAATATTCGATATGTCTCACCCTTGGATTGGTGATATTAGAGTTGAGTTGATGTCTCCATTAGGAACCGTAGTTTCATTGTTCGACCGTCCAGGTTATGCAGGAACAGGATTTGGATGTAACGGAGATGATATTGACGTTTCTTTTGATGATGGAGCGGCTGCTAATGCTGCTGCTCTTGAAGGAATGTGTGCAGCAGGAACCCCAACGATTTCGGGAGCTTTTCAATCAATAGATCCTCTTTCAGATTTTAATGGTGAATCAATCACTGGAGTTTGGACATTAACGGTTTATGATGATTATACTCAAGGTGATGACGGTACATTAAATGCATGGAGTCTTGAACTTTGTACAGTACCAGTGAATTGTAACAATCCTGATGTGCCTAGTATTGCAGGATTGAACGCTGTTTGTGAAGGAAGTTCAATTACATTATCAATTGGAACTGGAAACTTAAATGATGCAGCTGATTGGAACTGGTATTCTGGTTCTTGTGGCGGAACGCTTGAAGGATCGGGAAGTACATTAGCAGTATCTCCGTTAACATCAACTTCATACTTCGTAAGAGGTGAGGGCGGATGTGTTGTCCCTGGAGCCTGTGTTCAAGTTGATGTAGCAGTTACTACTGTTGATGTTTCAGTAACAGAAACGCTTCCGACAATTACTGCGAACGCCACCGGAGCAACCTACCAATGGGTAGATTGTGACAATGGAAACGCAATTATTCCAGGTGCGACAAGCGCTTCATACACACCAATTGCAGACGTTGGAAACTATGCGGTGATGGTAACGCAAAACGGTTGTACAGAAATGTCTCCTTGTTATTCAGTGGATCAAACGGGTATTAACGAGTTAACGTCGAATAACCTTCTTGTGTTTCCAAATCCAACTTCCGATAAAGTTTCAGTTACATGGGACGGAAGTATTAGCTACATCGAAATTACAGATGTAAGAGGGAGGCTATTAAATCGAGTTGAAGTTTCTGATGTAAATAAAATTAAACTGGATGTAGAAACCTATAGATCAGGGGTTTATTTGCTTCGCGTTGTTGGCGACAACGGTAGTACAGTGATCGATCTGATCAAGCAATAATTAGTTTAAAACTTAGAAGGCTGTCTGGTCTCGGTAAATCCGAGATTGTGACAGCCTTTCTTTTTGTATGAATATCTGGACAAGACAAAGAGCCTTTGGGAATAAATAATACCTTTGCTATTCGACATTATTTATGGAGGACGAGAAAAAAATAGCTGTAATTGGTGGAGGTAGCTGGGCTACAGCGTTGGTTAAAATATTATGCAACAATGTATCATCCGTAAATTGGTACATGCGTAATGAGGCGGCAGTAGATCACATCTTAAAGTTTCGTCACAATCCAAAATACCTTCAATCTGTAGAGTTTGATCTTAACAAAATAAATGTCAGTACAGACCTGCAAGAAACGATCAGAATTTCTGATATCGTTATTATTGCTACGCCATCAGCTTTTTTAGTGAAATTGTTTGAAGATTTCCCAAATGGTTTAATTGAAGGAAAACCAGTTTTTTCAGCTGTAAAAGGAATTATTCCTGAATACAACGCGATTCCAGCAAGGTTCATTCACAAAACGTTTGGAACTCCTTACGATATTATTGGAATTATTTGTGGTCCGTGTCATGCTGAAGAGGTGGCCTTGGAACGATTGTCGTATTTAACAATTGCAAGTCAAGAAGATGAGATTGCAGAAGAGATGGCAGAGCTTTTAAGCTGTCGCTATATTAAAACAACTGTATCTGATGATTTGTTTGGAACGGAGATCTCAGCAGTACTTAAAAATGTATATTCAATCGCTTCTGGTATTTGTTCAGGGCTTGGATATGGAGATAACTTTCAATCGGTGCTAATTTCAAATGCCATTCAAGAAATTGAAAACTTGATCGATGAAATGAGTCCAATTCACAGAGATGTTAAATCATCGGCGTATTTGGGTGATTTATTGGTGACGGCTTATTCTAAGTTTTCTAGAAATAGAACATTTGGATTTATGATCGGTAAAGGATACTCCGTTATGACTGCTCAGTTAGAAATGGACATGATTGCTGAAGGGTATTATGCAACAAAAAGCGTAATGGAAATTGCAAGTAAATTTGATGTTGAAATGCCAATTGTAGAAGCAGTGAACAACGTTCTTTACGAAAAAATTTCACCGGTGATTGAGATGAGAATCCTAAGCGATCGATTGAGTTGATTTACACGTTTTATTTATTCATTGCCATCTTCATATTATTTATGTGGTTGCTGTCACGGCAAGTCAAGAAATCTAATTTTCCATCTCTCTCGTTGCTGATATTGATTCTTTTCAACTCAATTAGTTATAAATAACACAAAAAGTTAATTATTCTACACTCGTTACGTTCTTGTTTCAAGAAATTCATACATTTGCACCCGAAAAAAGAATTATCTTTCAGCAACTTATTCAAAATTAGAGTATGAAGGTCTTCAAATTTGGAGGAGCATCCGTTAAAGATGCAAATGCAGTAAAAAATGCCGCGCACATTTTGTCTTTGTACAAAGATGAAAAGTTGGGTATTGTAATTTCCGCTATGGGAAAAACAACCAACGCGATGGAGAAGATCATCGATGCGTTTTGGAATAAATCTGAAGGTGAGTTCACAGCTTTGATTGAAGAACGCAGAGCCTACCATATCGAAATAATGGATGAATTGTTTGCGGATACTTCTTTGCCGATCTACGAAGAAGTGAATGCTGTTTTGGATAGCCTATTGGCAAAAATTGGAAGCGAAATTTCAGATAATTATGATTTTGAATACGATCAAATTGTAGGTTTAGGCGAAGTAATTTCAACAAAAATTGTATCGGCGTATTTGAGTCACATCGGAATGAAATCGAAATGGATAGACGCGCGAGAATTAATTCTTACGGACAACAAATTTAGAGAAGCTGAACTCGATTGGGAAGCAACAACGAATAATTTCAAAACGAAGTTCGAACCAGAATTTGAAACATCTGATATTCTTGTGACGCAAGGGTTCGTTGGATCAAACAACGGCAATACGACCACTTTAGGAAGAGAAGGTTCAGATTTTACAGCGGGAATCATTGCGTATTGCTGTGATGCCGAAGATGTGACAATTTGGAAAGACGTTCCTGGAATGCTAAACGCCGATCCGAAATGGTTCGACAATACGGTTAAATTGGATCGGATTTCATTTAGAGAAGCCATTGAGCTTTCTTACTATGGAGCCTCTGTAATTCACCCAAAAACGATAAAACCGCTTCAGAATAAAGAGATTCCCTTGTACGTTAAATCGTTCATTGATCCACACGAAGATGGAACGGTTATTCAATCATCGATGATAAGCGATCACTTAGTACCGTCGTTTATTTTCAAAATGAATCAAATATTGTTTTCATTCACACCGAAAGATTTTTCTTTCATCGTTGAAAAGAACTTGAGTGATATTTTTGACCGTTTGTCGAAAGCAAATGCGAAGATCAATTTGATGCAAAATTCGGCCTTGAACTTCTCAATTCTAGTGGACGAAGACAAAGTAAACACCGAAGAGATTTTGGATTTATTCGGAGACCATTACCACGTAAAATTCAATGAAGGATTAGAATTGGTAACGATTCGTCATTACGATCAAGCGACTTTGGATAGAGTAACGGTCGATAAAGACATTGTTTTACAGCAAAAAACACGTGAAACTGCGCGGTTAATTGTAAAGCAGAGAATAGATATTTGATCAGTCGCGAGCTCCTTTTTGGAACGACCTACGGACTTTTGGATAATTCGTTCCTGACTGTTAAATGTTAGATCGACTGTGCCTTTTAGATCTTCCGCTTTCTAATCCTAATCGTCTAAATTCTAATATCAAACAATCGAATAATCAAAGGATCAAACAACTGAAACCAAATATACCCTTTTCACGTTATTGTAAAAACTACTAACAAACCGTATTTTTGTACTTCTATGAATAGATCCCTTTCCGAAATATCAAATGGCAAACAAGTCCAAGTAGTGGATGTGTTGCAATCAACCTTGAAAGTAAAGTTGATGGAAATGGGAATGATCAAAGGTAAATTTCTTACCGTTTTGTACCGAGCTCCATTCGGCGATCCCATTGCGATTGACGTTGATGGATATGTACTCTCATTGAGACGGGACGAAGCCAAACTTGTAGAAGTAGAACAAATTAATGCGTAGATGAAAGTTGCGTTAGTTGGAAATCCAAATACAGGGAAAAGCTCCATTTTTAACTTATTAACAGGGTTAAGGCAGCACGTCGGCAATTTTCCAGGCATCACAGTCGACCAAAAAGTTGGAAAACTACGTATTGATGATGAAGATCATGAATTGGTTGATTTACCTGGAACGTATAGTATTTATCCAAGATCAAAAGACGAACAAGTTGTTTACGATAGCCTTTCGGATTCAACAGTAGAAAACTATCCAGATGCCGTTATTGTTGTTGTTGATGCCGCAAATTTAGAACGAAACCTGTTGCTTTTTTCTCAAGTCTACGATTTGGGAATCCCAACGTTGATGGTTCTGAACATGACCGATCTTGCAAAGAAACAAGGGAAGGTCCTGCACGTCGATAAAATTCAGGAACTCTATCCAGAGGCTTCGATTGTTGAAGCCAACGCACGAGCAGGTTTTGGAAAGAACCGAATCAAAGAGAGTCTATTAAAATTAAAAAAGAGAACCGCATCCAATACAACACTCGCTGCATCAGATGATTTGAAAGCGCAAGAAGTGGAAACAGAAATGCGGTTTAAATCGATACAAGAGAAACTAGAGGGATTAGAGTCCAAGGAAGGGAAGACCAAAGAAATGAGCCGGTGGGAGAAACTGTTGGTGCATCCTGTTTTTGGATACGCCATTTTTGCATTGGTATTGATTGTGATTTTCCAATTTATCTATGTCTTTGCTTCGATTCCAATGGACCTCATTGACGGAGCATTTTCATCCTGTAGTTCATGGATGAGAGAAGTCATGCCAGAAGGCGTTTTTACAGACTTGGTCACGGAAGGAATCATTCCAGGATTGGGCGGAGTCGTGATCTTTATTCCACAAATCGCATTGCTTTTCTTCTTTATTTCCATATTGGAAGAGACAGGATATTTAGCACGGGTCGTGTTTATCATGGACCGTTTAATGCGGCCACTGGGTCTCAATGGAAAGAGTGTCGTTCCGCTAATGTCGAGTGTTGCATGTGCAATTCCAGGCGTAATGGCAGCACGTACGATCTCCGATTGGAAAGAACGATTGATTACAATTCTTGTTGCACCTTTGATGAGTTGTAGTGCTCGAATTCCAGTTTACACGCTTTTAATAGCTATCGTAATTCCCGATGAAACCGTTTTCGGATTTATGAATGTTCAAGGGCTTGTACTTTTTGGATTGTATATGCTCGGAACCTTCTTCGCCTTAATTGTGGCTGTTGTTTTGAAATTCATAATCAGGTCGAAAGAACAAGGTTTTTTATTGCTTGAGTTGCCAGAGTACAAGTCGCCAAGATGGAAAAATGTTGGGTTAACGGTTTGGGAAAAAGTCCGAATTTTTGTTTGGGATGCCGGTAGAGTAATTCTAGCCATCTCCATTATTTTATGGGCTATGGCGAGTTATGGCCCGACAGAACAAAGAGAAAATGCTGTTTGGCATGCGAAGGATGAAGCTAGGGGTTTGAATTTGTCTGAGCAAGAAACGAATCAGTTGATTGAAACGGCAAAACTGGAATCGTCTTACATTGGATATTTAGGGAAAGCAATTGAACCTGTAATTGAACCGCTTGGCTATGATTGGAAAATCGGAATCTCTTTGATAACGTCATTTGCAGCAAGAGAAGTTTTTGTTGGGTCAATGGCAACGATTTATGCGGTTGAAGATGATGGAGCGAATAACATGACCCTCGTTGAAAAAATGAAAGATCAAAAGCGTCGCGATGGAACTCCGGTTTACACACTCGCAGCGGGATCTAGTTTGATGGTGTTCTATGTGTTCGCAATGATGTGTATGGCAACATTAGCCGTTGTGAAAAGAGAAACAAAAAGTTGGAAGTGGCCACTAATCCAAGTTGGATATATGGGCGTATTGGCGTACCTTGGTGCTTGGATAACATTTATAATTCTATCTTAATGCAAACAGTTTTAGTCGTATTCATTTTAGGCGGCGCCCTTTTCTACATGGGCCGAGAGTTCTATAAGCGCTTTTTTGCGAAAGAAGCGAATTGTGACGGCTGTGCATTCAATGAGAAGGTGGAGCAGAAGTAATTCGCGGGTCAGATTCAATAGTCAACTACTGTTGTTGTTTTTCTAAGATTGTAATCAAGTCTCGAAGCATATCCTGCGGCATTTTAGTCACGCATCGAATTGACTTTTCCCCAGATTTAATTTCGAGTAGTCCCAGGTTGTCCTCTTCATAACCAATACCCACTATTGAAAATTCCAAGGCATCTACCTCAATGATTTTATGAGGGCCCTTAAACCAAAGATAGCTGGCTTGATATTCAATTTTTTTACCACTCAATTGAATTAATTCTGTGCCGTGGGTGTTCCACAATGAGATTTTCCACATATAACCTCCTAAAAGTCCGAAAACTCCAAGCATAATAAAGTGTCCGAATTTGATTTGTTCTCCCATCACAATTGTACTAACAAATCCTGCAATTGGCAACGCAAAGAAGAGGAAGCTAAAAAAGTACATAACGGACCGCACTAAAAGAGGAGATTTCTTGACTTTCAGTGTTAATGATTTTCCCGATAATGTGTATTGATGCATTCGCTCTTATTCCATTTCAACACCCTGAGACTTCAAGATTTTCCCTACATAAAAAGCAAAGAAGGCCAAGTAAGCAAAACAAGCAGCACCGACAACAAACGATTGTTGAATTCCAATCACTTCCGAAAGGTTTCCTTGCAATGGCGGAATAATTGCACCACCCAAAATCATCATCACTAGGAATGCAGAACCTTGGGATTGAAACTTGCCCAATCCAGCGATTGAAAGGGAGAAGATGCACGGCCACATGATTGAAAGGAAAAGTCCACCACTTAAGAAAGCATATATTGCAGTATATCCTGAGGTCAACAAACCAACGGTCATTGCCACGATTCCAAGCAGACCGAAAACACCGAGGGTAAGAGCAGGTTTATCGTTGGTAAGGTAGAATGCAACAATTTGAATAAGGACGCAGACGATATACCAATACAAAGGTTGAACATCATAACCCGAAGCGGCTGCTAATCCAAGCACAACTCCAAATGCGACTAATGGAACAATGAATCGAAGTAGTTGCTTTGTCTGTTTTTTCATTTCGAAAGCATTAATTGCTCCAGCCCAACGACCGATCATTAAACTACCCCAGAACATGGCAACATACGGAGCAATTTCCGAAGCTCCCAGTCCACCGAATGACTCTTGGTTTAAAAGTTCGCCAAGGTTACTACCAATAGCAACTTCAACACCTACGTAAACGAATATGGCAAGCATACCTAAAGTAAGTTGAGGGTATTGCATAGCTCCCCATCCGTCTTTTTGAGAAGCACCTTTTTTGTGTGCAAATAGAAGTCCAAATAGAATAACCAAAAGCCCTGCGGTTAACCAAGCCATTCGTCCTTGTTTAAGTGGCTTAGCCAGTATCTCGACTTCGGTGTTATTTAGAGCCATCAATTCATGTTCATCAGGGAAAACAAGTTTTAAATCAGCTTCTCGTTCGCTTGACTCTTCCTTGGATATCGCATTTGGCAGCAAGTCATACTCCACATTAATTACTTCTGAAATGTCTGAATTGTTTTTTTCATAAACCTCAATTGTTTTTTGATTGTCACTCAAATAGCTGCTAAAAACAGGTGCGAAACAAGCGCTTAAAAGTCCTGTAATGACAATCAATGTGATAACCGCTTTTTTAGCCTTTTCTGGTTCCTCCGCATTAATTCCAGTGGGAAGTTTTTTCGAGAAAAAAAACAATGCAGCGATTCCTAAAAACAACACACCAACGCACGCGTAAAGAATATTTACCTTGTAAAGATCCAAAGACTTAATCATACTATCGTCGAGAGATGCAGCGGATCCAAAAAGAACCAATGATACGATCAATGGACCGATTGTCGTTCCCAAACTATTGATTCCTCCACCCAAACTAATACGATTACTTCCAGTGCTTTCGTCACCCAAAGAAATCATAAATGGATTGGCCGATGTTTGTTGCAATGAAAAGCCCAGCGCGACAATAAACAACCCAAAGAGCATTCCAGCGAACACGTTCATGTAAAGTGAAATTATCATTGCTCCTGCACCAACCGCAGAGAAAACAAGTCCATAAACGATGCTTTTCTTATATCCCCAAGAACCAACAATATCTTTTCCAGTGGATGATCCTACAATGAAAAGAGCCAGTGCACCGAGGTAATACGCCCCGTAAAATGCAAAATCAACCAATTGACTTTGAAATTGATCCAAATCGAAGTAAGACTTGCAAAAAGGAATGAAGACACTATTCCCCGCAGCAATAAAGCCCCAGAAAAAGAACACCGTTGTCAACGTTGATAAGGCACTGTAATTGGTTTTTTGAACCGTTGAATCACTCATAATAGTTGTTTTGAACGAGCAAAATACGCAGAAATAAAATGGAAATTGTGTTTGAGAAAATTATTCGTTACAAGGATAATGTTAACAACGGAGAACCTTTTTTTGGGTCGCTGCGCTTTTGGATGTTAGAATTTAGATATTGGAGGGTGTGTAAAATGAACTCTGTCTGTTGAGTCTCGTCATCATCTTTGATGTGACGATCATTGTATCTCAAGTTTTAGTCTTCCATCAAATATAATGGATAATTATTGAACAGTAATCGCCCAATTCTGAATAGGAGAAGTCCATTTTTTCATGATGTTTCTGGTTGCGAGATATAGGAGCTTCAAGAGTGCGTCATCAGTGGGAAAAGATCCTTTTGTTTTGGTGACTTTTCTAATGTGACGATGAAATCCTTCGACTGTATTTGTGGTGTAAATGATCTTTCGGATTGGCTTTGTGTATTGAAAATACATTGAAAGACGATCCCAGTTATTGCGCCAGGAAGTAATCACTATAGGATATTTCTCTTCCCATTTCTGAGCAAGGTTATCTAACTATTGTTCTGCCATCTCCTTAGTATCAGCTCGATATACTAGTTTCAAACCCTTCATAAAATCTTTCTGGTCTTTGGATGCGACATATTTTAGCGAGTTCCTTATTTGATGAACAATACAGATTTGTATCTCTGTTTTTGGAAATACACTCAATATTGCTTCTGAAAAGCCTTTGAGATTATCGGTACAAGCAATTAAAATGTCTTGAACACCTCTATTGTTTACATCAGTGAGAACTTGGAGCCAAAAATTAGCACCTTCGCTTTCAGATAAACACATCTTTATGACCTGAGGGACTAATACCAATAATATTGTAGACGGCTCTATGTTTGACTGATGCACCATTACGGACTTTATAGTGCATGGCATCCAACCAAACAATTGGATAAACTGGATCTAACGGACGACTCTGCCAAGCCTTCACCTCGGGGAGTATTTTGTCCGTAATTTGGCTCAAAACTGTATGAGAAATGTTGGTGTCATACATTTCCTTAATGTGATCAGAGATGTCACGTAAGCTCATTGCTAAACCATAAAGCCCGATGATTTTGTCTTCTAAATTCTCGGCTAGAATAGTCTCTCGCTTTTTGATGATCTCTGGGGCAAAACTACTCTGCCGGTCTTGAGGTGTGGAAATAGTAATTTCTCCGACCGAACTTTTGATCGTCTTTTTACCCTTGCCATTGCGTTTGTTACCTCCAAATCGTTCCTATTCATCCAAATGAGCTTCCATCTCTGCTTCAAGAGCTTTCTCAAGAAAACTCTGCAACAAAGGAGCAAACGCTCCATATTTGCCAAATAATGGCTTACCTGTTTTAAATTGACGTAAAGCTTTCGATTCTAAATTGGCTAATTCTTCTGTTGTCATGTTATCCGTTTTTAAGTTAAAATTACATTTTGGTTTTTAACTCAACGGACAGAGTTTAGTTTACACTCTCTAAAAAACGACTGGATCAATTGACTTTTGATCACATTCACCATAGTATGGTCTTGTTAAATTGTATAAAAAATGTAGCTCCAGAACTTCTGATAATCTGCGGTAGAAATTCTCCGTTGGTACTCGGTCACTTAATTGAAAATTAGCGAAGAGTTTTTCCTGATACTCTTTTTTCCCTTGCATGAGTCAAGATACATACTCTTTGGTCTGCATTTAGTGGCTAGAATCAAGGTTATTCACAATTTAGTTGTGCAACAGGCACAACATCTATGCTGGGGTTGGTTAGGTTTCCTTCCTCCATACTACCATCTATTGAATACGACCCAGAATACTTAGACTTATCCCCTATAAAATAAATTAAAGAATCAGAAATTTCAATTGTCTTAATGGAACAGACTTCCATTTTTTTCCATTTTTTGAAGTAATACCCTTCTACTTTCCAGTCACCTTTAATTTCGGACAACTTTTCTTTATAAAAAATTGGATCCTCGTAACCTCTTCTTGTCTTCAGCTTGGTGATTACTGAATTGACATCTTGAGCTAAAATAGAGGCGGGAAAAAAAATTATTAATATAAAAGTTACCAGGGCCAACTTCTGATTTTTTTCCCTTTGCTTCTTATTCTTTTTTCCGGTCTTTCTTATGAGTTTTTCTTTGTCGTAGGGAGACTACCTCCTTATTATCAAGGCTTTCTAGGTACGTGTCAGTCAGATTGATGGTAGGTCTAGATTCAACTTTTTTAATTTTCATCAATCTAAGTATACCTAATAATCTGTACTTCTTAACGGTTGTAATCTTCGCTCCACGATCGTCTTGAACACCAATGTCTCATACTGTGTTAGGATTTCCTGGCTCAGGAGTTACTGTTATTGTATAGCGTCCTCTACCAACGGTGTATGGATTTTGGGTTGTAGCAGAAGGTGAAATAAATCTCCCATGCCAAATTGAGCTGAACTACTCATTCGTAATTCACAAGATAATGTCGATAACTACGTTCTAGAAAATAGGGCCCAATCTTTGGATACCACTATCTTAAAGGAAAAACACTTTCACTATGGCGAAAAAGAAAAAGATCTTCGTACTTGACACCTCAGTATTGCTTCATGACCATCAGTCGATTACTCATTTTGGGAAACAAGATGTAGCCATTCCCATCACCGTTTTAGAAGAATTAGACAATTTCAAAATAGGGAACGATACGAAGAATTTTTCCGCTCGAGAAGTCATACGGTTTATTGATAAATTGTCAGTAAACCATAGTTTGCAAGAATGGATTCCATTGGCTAAAAACTTGGGTAAATTCAAAGTTGTTTTGGTCACTGAACCTGAAGGCTTGAATGCCGAAGACATATATGCTCGTGGTAAAAATGATCACAAAATTATTAACGCCGCACTGTTTTTAAAGGAAAATAGTCCAAAGATTGAAGTGATCTTGGTCACAAAAGATATCAACCTTAGAATTAAGGCGAAAGCGTTAGGGATTAACGCCGAAGATTACGAAACAGGAAAAGTGAGCGCCGATCATGAACCGGCAAGTGTTTGCACCATTGAGAATGTAGATTCGGATCAAATTCGTCAGATTTTCACGAAGGGAAATATTGAAGAAAATGGACTTCTTGGAAAGAATAAAATTGCCAATGGGTATTACATTTTGAAAAATGGTAAATCTTCTTCGCTTGCTGTTTACAATCCACAATTGGATCGCATCGAACGAATCGAGAAGGAATTCGTTTATGGAATAAAGCCTAAGAATGCGGAACAGGCTTTTGCTTTTAATGCTTTAATGAATGAAAACATCAAGCTTGTGGCTTTGCAAGGTGTTGCAGGAACAGGTAAAACACTTTTGGCTTTGGCCGCTGCATTGGAGCAACATAATAGGTACGATCAAATCATTTTAGCCCGCCCAATTGTGCCTTTATCCAATAAAGAGATAGGATTCTTGCCTGGTGATGCCAGTGACAAGATTGGTCCCTATATGGAACCGTTGTGGGATAATTTGAAATTTATCAAATCACAGTTTGGGGAAAATGAAAAGAAACGGAAGACAATTACAGCCCTAGAGGAAAACGGAAAGTTCGTTATTACACCTTTGGCCTTCATTAGAGGGAGAAGTTTATCCAACATCATGTTCATCGTTGATGAGGCACAAAACTTAACGCCACACGAGATAAAAACGATTATCACTAGGGCTGGAGACGGAACAAAAATTGTCTTTACGGGAGATGTGAACCAAATTGATACTCCGTATTTGGATGAACACAGTAACGGCTTGGCCTATTTAATGGACCGCCTGAAAGGTCAACCCCTTTTTGCGTATGTTAAACTTGAGAAAGGAGAACGTTCTGAATTGGCAAATTTGGCCAACGATTTATTGTAATCTAACGCAACGAGTTTATCGCTTCTTGGATCTCTGTATGTTCAATTTTGAAGTTTGTATTTTTTAATTTTTCGTTTGAAACTTCAACGCCATTAATTAAGATATCAGCCAATTCACCGAACAGGAGTTTCAACATGAATTTTGGAACAGGCGGCAGCCACATTGGCTTATTCATTGATTTAGCGAGAGAAACCATCACTTCTTTATTCGTTGAATTGTTGCCCAAAGTATTGTAAGTCCCTTCCAATTTGTCTTCAATCGAATGGAGAAATGCAGCGCATAAATCATCAATATGAATCCACTGCATTAATTGGGTTCCCGGTGAAATTGCAGCTCCAAAATATACTTTTATTGGCGCTCTCATTGTTTTTAATGCTCCGCCTTCTTTCGTTAGAACAACCGCGATACGTATCTTCGTTAGTAGGTAATCAGCCTTGAATTCATCGGCAGCCTCTTCCCATTGACGCACCAATTGTGACGTATAGTCTTGTCCATAGGCATCTTCTTCATTGAACGGTGTTTCGCTCATTTCAAACCCATAACAAGATATTCCAGAAGCCGAGATGTAGTGCTTCAAACTAGGCATTGATTCTCTATGTTCAAACAAGAACTGAGCAGGCAACACTCTTGATTCTAAAAGTTCCTTTTTCCTTTTAGTGCTCCATCGTTTATCGGCAATTCCAGCACCGCAAAGATTAACAACAATTTCGGTGTCCTGAATCAAATCTGAATCCAGTTCTTTCAATGCCGGGTCCCAATGAATAATTGGTCCTTCTGACGGCCTTCGAGACAATAATTTAACCTGATGTCCTTTTTGAACAAGTAAACGCGATAGGTGCGATCCTATCAACCCTGTTCCCCCTGCAATTAATACTTTCATAAGAATGGAATTGCGACAAAGTTAAGTCTAATGCTTTCAATGTCGAAATCTAAAACGAATAATTAATGGGAAAATGCTAAGCGCCTTCGTACTCAAAAACCAAGCGGCCGTTAATCCATTCAGGATCAAGTAGAGCATTCTTCTTTTCATAGAACTTGATAGCCAATTCGTTCCATTCTAGCACTTGCCAGTCCATGCGAAGCGCCTTTCGTTCTTTCGCGGTATTGACAACCGCATCGAAAAGCAATGAACCTGCACCCGTCTTGCGCGCCTCAGGAAGTACGTAGAGGTCTTCTAAATAAATAGACGGACCTTTCCAAGTAGAATAAGAAGTATAGAAAAGTGAGAAACCTACTATTTTTGAACCGACCATAGCAACAAAAGCTTCACAATGCTTGTGCTTAAACAAATCATCGTGAAGCTTTTTAGAAGTATTTACAACGGCATCTGGTTCGTTTTCATATTCGGCCAATCCTTGTATTAATTCGAGGATGGCCTTTTCGTCACCAGGTTGCGCCTTTCTTAAATTCATTATTGAACTCCAGCAAGATTAAATCTCAATCGGATTCCCGTACTTAAATTCCCAGTAGGATAAGACGTTGTCACTTTCGGCGTATTCAATGTTTGATCATAATAGAATGATACAATTAGGTTCTTCGTAAAGTTGTAATCTGCAGATGATTTAATCGAAATAACGCGTTGGCCTGCCGTTGCTTGATTTGTGTTTTCAGCTACTTTTCGAATTACAGTTAAGTTATCTCTAAATGAAAGATCAAATCTCACACTTAAATCATTCGGCTTCACTTTCTTGAAAGGCAATTGTACTTTCTTGAATTTGAAACCTGTACCGATAACCCACTCAGCTCCTAAAATCTCAGTCACTTGATTGTTCACTATTGAAAGAACCGCGCTACGGTCTTTTTTGTATTCGAATTTTGTAATTAAACCTTGTGCTTGTCCTTTACTTTTGATCAACCAAGTTGCATCCAATCCAATCAGTGGAGAGAATCTTTCGGTGATTGCGACATTTTGAACTTGCATGTTCGCAATGAAGTTGTCATTTAAGTCACGAGCAGAAGCATTGTTACCGTTTGCATCAAATACACCTGCAAGATTCGTTTGCATTCCTGATACACTAACAGTTGAACTGTAAGCATGACGAATTACGAAGTTCTTCAAATGTTTCTTCATGAAGGCAAAATTCTTCAAACCATTGTAATTCAACGACCAGTTTGGAAGCGGTGTATTGTTAACCGCATTTATGTTTTTATCGCTTACTTTTCTGTTCGAATAAGCCGTTAAAAATGCTCCCATCACAACTTCTTGTTGCGTTCTTCCGTAACCATCGTAGTAACCAGAAGCAGTAGCATTAGAATTTGTATTGCTACTTCCAAGAAGTGTAGAAACCTCTTCTCTTTTGTTCAACATATCTGTGAAGACTTCTGATTCGAAGTCGTTTCCAAGTTTTGTAAATGCAGAACTAAAAGAAACATTTGAGTAGGTCAACGTCGCTATATCCACTCTACTTTCGCTTTTGAAAGTGTTTTCAGCTGTATTCCACCTAAAGAATTCATTCGAGCTGTTCGAATATGTTCTATTCAATGTAAGCTCAATCGAAAGATCCTTAATAGGCTCAAGGTTTGCTCTTAGGTTAAATACTTGATTGTGCGTGTTTGAATACTGTCTATTCAAGTTTTCATTTTGAATCAGCCAATTGTTCCCTACGGCCATTTGAGCCGCATCATAGCCAGAATCAGCTCCAAAAATGGAATAGCGCTGCTGGCCAAATATAAAGCCGCCCATGCCACTACTAAACTGCGGATTAAACCCTAAAACACCTACCTCTTGATTGTATCCAGGAAGTAATGTTCCATTTGTTAATGAATAGGTTCCGGACACGTTACGAACAGACATCAGCATCCTTGCCCCAAACCCAGCAACTGGGTGCACTTTACCATCACGTTTTTTCTCTCTTATCTCTTGACGTTCTTGTTTCCTCTCGAAGCGCTTCAATTTTCTTTCCCACTTGCGCAGTTGCTTTGGTGTCATTGAGTCGATTGGCATCGGAGGAAGCAGCGAGTCTTTTGGTTTCGAATCCGCGCCCGTTCCGCCGTTTCCATCTGTCGCGTTAGATCTCGAACTTATTTTGCCGCCTGGTCTTCCTCTGCTATTATTCTTTCCATTCGTATTTACTTTCTTCAACCAAGGCACCTTGTTATACAAAGAAGTTAAGTTGGCTTGACCTGTCACGTTAATGTTTCGACTATTCTGAACAATATTCCCGTATTCAGCTTGTCCCAATGGCGCTCTTTGCCAGTTGTATGTTCCTGAGTACTTAATGTTCGCACTCAACCAATCTGTTGCAGGAATCTTTTCGAAAGGAACAGCATAACTGAAACTATAGTTGTGCGTATAATCCATACCCCGTCCGAAAGTACTCATTTGATTGCTTACAGAATCTTTGAAGTCTCTAAATCCATCTGTATACTCTTTTCTATCGACACCTCCGTCACCTTCTTCAAAAATTGATCGGTTGGTTGCTGAGAATTGAAATTTAAGTTTTCTGGTAATATCATATCCAAGGTTGTATGATCTGTTCCAGTTAAATCGTTTAATGAAAACTGGCGCAAAATCATAATCTGGTAATACGTTATTTCTAATCTTACGTTCATTATACGACCTCATTAAATCGTTTGTGAACGACACGTTCTTAGGTGCCAAATACAAGTTCATATCACGAACTAAAGAGAACCATTTGGATTTTTTCAAAAACTTAATTTTACTAAATGGTGTGATTGGTTTTGTATTGAATGAATATGCATAATTCAACCCTCCGCTCCATGTTCTTGTTTCGTCTTTCGCCGTATTATAATCCCTTGAGTTATCCTGAGAATAGGAATAATTTGCAGCCCAGTTCGAAACTCTCCAAAAATGAGGTTTAACACCTGCTTTGAGTTCTTTTCGAACATTGGTAAAGTTGTACGACTTGCGTGCTTGATATTCTTGACCTAGTTTTGCCAATCGATTTCTTTCACCAATATCTTCAACCTCTTCTAATCGAATATCTTGATTTGATGGATCGTATTCTGGATTCACAATACCCAAGGAATAACCGTAGAAGAACGGTAAAGAAACTCTCGCTTTCTTACCAAAGAATTGACCCAATTGAACATTTGCGTTCATATCGAACCCAATCTGTTGATTTCGTTGTCTGTCTTGTACTCTACTGTCAACAGCTCCCCAGTTTATTCCTGAGTAATTCCCTGACATGTTAATGTTGGCAAAGTCTGCCATTTGAAGGCGCATTTGAGCAACAGCAGCAGAACCACCTTCGCTTACAAAATCTGTTAATCTTAATTCGTTAATCCAAATATTTGCACACTTCCTCAAACCATCTTCATTCCAGTTTTCTAGTTCATGCTTGTTTTTATGAGGGTTACGAACACCGACCATTACTGTTTTAAGACCTTGAAGGTTTGGATTTCCTTTTACTTTAATAAGAACTTCGTTAATTCCATTCGCTAGATCAGCAGGTATTAATCGCTCAAACTCACTAATATAAGACACCAGTCCATTTCCACTTGCTATTTGAGCATTTCGGTCCAGTTTCAATTGAAGTAATTTTTCAAATACAATTTCAATGTTGTTTTCTTCAGGCCAAATCTCAGTATCCAATGTTGAACCCCAAGCAGTTGTTTTCAACGGAATCTCATATTCGTAGTAATTATCAATGAAATCTGTCCCCAATCTTACAAACAAACTAACATCATCATCATTCAACTGAGTTGCTGCATTTTCTACTGCCTCAGCATGAACGAACATTTTCAGTTTCTTATACGTTCTAACATCGAACTGAACGTTTTTATAAGCTGCTCTGGCATCTCCGTCTTGTAAATCACATACCTCTAATGTCAACGACTGTTCGTTCAATTGTCTTTGGAAGGTTTGTGATGGATCAACCTCTTGAATAATTCCAGGTGGAATTTCGTACTTAACTGGTGATCTTTGTTCGTTCTCCTGAATGTTTACCGTACCTACATTGAATGACGTTAAGTTAGGATCAACTGTTACGCCTTCTCCTGGTTCTGTTAAATCTTCGAAGTATCTTCTCCACTCACCTCGAATGAATTCAAGTCTAGCAAATCGCAAAACAACTTCTTCATCAAATTCTTTCATGAACATTCTCATGAAGCGAATGGATCTAAAATCTGTAATTCCATTTACCGATTTTTCATAATCGCGAATTGGAATTTTGAATTGGTACCAATTTTCTGTTTTGGTTCCGCTTGTATACGTTTGAACACTTGTAATGAAGTTTTGTCCAACAACCATATCTCCTGGGCGTAAACTAACTTTGTACTGGAAGTAGGCTTCCGTTTCAGACAAGTTGTTGTCCAAGTTCATGTCCTCAATGTCTGGATTGTTTGAACCTAAAGTTGGGTATCCTTCAGCATTTGCGGTATCAGACATCTCAGTTGTGTATGAGTTTCCTTCCATTCCGTTATACGCCTTATATCTGTCTAGAATTGACAATTCATCGATATCATAATTATCATCACGGTAGAAATTGTAATCATCACTTGATGGATCGGAAATCATTTTTGATTTAGCCGCTGCTGTCAAGGTACTATTTTCCACCCAAGAAACGTAAGCCAAGAATGCCACTTTTTCATCTACATTGTTCCAACCGTCCAATCCAACATCTTGATTTACCCTTGCAATAGGATCTGTATCAAATGCATTTACTACAACTTGTTCTGTCGAAATTCTTGCCCAATCTGTAATATCTGTATTTTCGCTAGCGGAAGACCCTTCAGGAGACAATCCATCTTCAAAACTTTTTCTTGAATCTGGAAGAACATCCTCTGATATGTTTCCAAGGTTGAAATACAAGTCACCACCATTGTGAGCTCCATTTGGATCAACTCCTTCAGCATCATCATTGAATGGATCGAGCATCCAGAATTGAATGTACTCAATGTTCGTTTGCTCAAAGTTATTTGTAGACAATGCACGCATAATACCTCCCCACCTGTTCTCTGGATCATTAAAATTACCATTGGGATCAATGTTGACATCGGTAGTGTCATAATTGTACATCCCGCGTTCTTTTGGGTAGTAAGCCAATTCTAAAATTGGAACATTAGGAAGAGAACCGTACGCCAATTGAAGATTTGGGAACACATCTGTTTGACTAACCAAACGCATTCTACTATCAGACAATTGTTGGGGATTGTTCTTAATGTGTTGCGGTGTTTGCGCACTACTTTGATAAAACAATGGATCAATCACATACCAGTGAATTCCGGCCCTTTGATAACCTGCCGCCAAATCTTTCTTTACTCCTTCAGGGAATAAATCCGCCTGACCTTGCGGTATAGACGCCAAACGCCATGCTGTAAATGATCTCAAATCAATAGCACTTTGAGCACCTTCAAAATCATCTACATAAGAAGTTCCTTCTTTATTAATTGCTCTAGGTTGTCCAGGAATTAAATGTGCAAATTCACCTTGGAATGAGAAAGTCGATGGGGCTTTTGTCGAAAGTCCAGGAATCCAATCAACCAATTTGGTTATGAATGGCACCTTTGTATTGTATTGCAAATCGAATCCAATGACGTTATTCTTATAAGGTTCGCTTCCAATATCAACTTTTTGTGTTACAGGACGCTCCATCATTCGCATCCAAGTGGCTCCAACATTCAATCTGTTTCCGAATCGATGTGCGACTCTGGAACCAATTAAAGATTTGGCCTGGAAGCCGAAAACTGAATTGCTTTCAATCGAAATTTTAATTGGAGTGTTTGACTCTAAAATGCCAGAGTTCAATATTTTAACACGGCCAAGGTTGTAATCAACTGTATAGTCTGTTCCTTCTAGTAATTTAATCCCACCCGCTGTTACAGTAACCGCTCCTTCAGGAACGTTAAGCGCATTCAAAGGAATGTCTGAACTAATCGAAGATTGATATTCTCCTTTGAAGCTAAACCTGTTCTTGCTTGGGATTTGTTGCGCCGCGGTTTGCGTTGAATCATATAATTCAGTGAAAGCAACTTGATTTATTAGAATCGGTGGCAGTCCAGCAGCCTGAAGTTTGTCAGCTAATGTTTGACCAAAAGGTTCAATTGTTGAGAAATAAACCCTACCGTTTCTAGTATTGATTGTACCTGCACTTTCGGCTCGATTTCCATTGAATTGAATGGGAACAAAATCAAACACTCCATCCGAGAAGGGCTGTTGAACCTGATTGATTCTATCCATTTCTAATAAAGTCACCAATTGCTTGTCATCAACACCATCAATTGGCAACAAAGGAATCAATACAGAATTGTCAGGATTGTTGTACAATAGATCCAATCTAAATCCTTCTTGATCTACTTGATAAGCTCCGATTGAATAAACATTCTTCATCAT
>JBLHVW010000045.1:0-23421 GCA_047628775.1 Salibacteraceae bacterium
ACTTTCTGATCCAAGAAACAGGACCTCATTAACAAATTTCAATACGCTTTTAAATCGACACCATGGAGTTGGAGTCAACTACGAAAACACGCGGTATTTCACGAACAGCTACCACAAGGTTCAGCTGAATTACAATTATCAGTTCTTTTTGAGTCCTACCAAAAAGATTTCCATTGGAATTTCTCCTGGACTGCGGCTTTCAAAATCAGATATCGTTTGGATTCCACCAACATCAGTTCCGGATCCGTCTATTCCAGATAATTCAATGCAAAACTTAAATCTAAATGCTGGAATCGCTTATCTCGGCAATAAAATTTACGCGGGCATCGGAATGACTGGGCTTTATCAACCCAGATTGGACCCAGGAGTTGCTTTCGAGGCAGACCATAGGTCGATGTATTTCGCACACTTCAGATATAGATGGGCCATAAGTCATCGTTTCAAGCTCTTCTTTGAAACGTATGGCAAAACAGATTTGAATCAGTCCACAGCGGAAGTCAATATAAAAGCACGTTATGATGGTCACTATTGGCTGGGCGTTACGTATAGATCAACGAATACAGCTGCAATGAATATGGGTTGGGATTTTAAAAGAAGATCGGGAAGAAATCACTACCGAATAGCCTACTCAATTGACTTCAATAGAACAATAGGAATCGATGGCAGGTCTTATTCGCCTCAAGAATTTTCTCTTGGATTTATAATTCCACACAAAGTTCCAGCTCAAAATCGATGATCATTTCAATCACCAAACTTTTAAATTATGAAAACAATTACGCTAGTATCGATTCTAATTTTAAGCTTTGTTTCTAATGCGCAAAACGAACAATCGCCCTCAATGTTTTGGAATAATTATTCTCAATTCAATCCAGCAGTCAGTGGATTAGAATACCAGCAAAAGGGAATTCTAACCTACCGCAATCAATGGCCGAGTTTAACTGCAGCTACACAAACCCTTTTCGCAAATTATGAAGCACGAATCGGAAGGCGTCATGGTATTGGACTCAATCTTATCTCTGAACAGGGTTTGATTGGAAATCAAAGTCAAAAAGTTCAAGCCAATTACAGTTATCATTTTGTCATGAAGAATTCTAGAAGAATTTCCATAGGTATTTCCCCGAGCTTCGATAGATCTGTAAGTGTTGAATATTGGCCTACGCTAGTATCAAAGAAAAGTAGCTTAAATTTCAATACCGGTATCGGGTACCAAGGAGAAACGATACTCGCTGGAATTGGAGTAACTCGATTCTTGGATATTACGTCTACTGATGGATTCATGGATGTCAATCTTAACCCAGGTCTTTACGCACATATTCGAAAAATATTCGACGTTAGCAGAAATATAGACATCTACTTGGACGGTGTTTATCGAACGTTCGATGGTTTTAATACTTTTAAATTGAATACCAGAATTGTTCTTTATGACAAGTTTATGTTTGGTGGTGGCATCGGCGGAAGAAACAACCTTATGGCACAAGTTGGATGGGACATCGACAATCGATTTAGAGTCGCTTATGCCTATGACACAGAGGTAAGTAAGCTTAACAATGGAATTTCAGGAGGAAGCCACGAGTTCACTTTGGGGTATGTCATGAAATATAGATCTCAAAGGTTGTCGTTTATCAATATTGGTACGCCAAGTTTCTAATGAACTGACATGTTGCCTTAGCGCCCTGAAATAAATTGTCCCTTTTCGATAGTACTCCGTTGTTTTAGTAC
Organism: Salibacteraceae bacterium; assembly: GCA_047628775.1. GTDB lineage: Bacteria > Bacteroidota > Bacteroidia > Flavobacteriales_D > Crocinitomicaceae > UBA4466. The sequence goes on from JBLHVW010000045.1 coordinate 1,720, forward strand.
TACAATCAAGTCTATGAAAATCCTGTTGTTTTGCACGATCATCTTCTTCAGCTTTGCCCCAAATGCTCAGCAAGAACATTTATCATCCATGTTTTGGAATAACTATTCTGAAATCAACCCAGCGACGGTTGGATTGGATAACGTACAACAAGCAATAATTACGTATCGAAATCAATGGCAAGGCGTTTCTGGAGCCCCGAGAACTTTATCTGGCAATTACAACGCGCGCATAGGAAGGCGTCATGGCGTAGGAGTTAACTTTACCAACGGTTCAATTGGGAATTCGAACGATCAAGAAGTTCAGGTCAATTATAGTTATCAGCACATTATAAGCAATTCTCAACGGATCTCATTTGGCGCCGGCCCAAGTTACAATAGACACACATTTCCAGCGGATTGGTATCCAATGACCCCGACATCAAATAGTTTCAATTTTAATGCAGGAATTGCTTATAAAGGAAACAACATCTTTGCAGGAATTGGTGCGACGCAGTTATTTAACACGAGGTTCGATGCTACCACAAATGGAATAGACCTCGTGCCTCATTATTATGCCCACTTCCGTAAATCATTTCATATTAGCAGAAGAATGAAATTTTATTTGGAAGGAGTATACAGAACTGATCTGATTAAATCTCAAGCAGATTTTAATGTCAGACTTGTTGTGATAAATAACATAATGCTTGGGGTCGGTTATCGCCTTGATGATGAAGTTACCGGACACATCAGCTGGGATATTGACGGACATTTTAGAGTTGGATATGCGTACGATCGTTCCACCCATAAATTATCCTCTTATTCTTTAGGTACCCACGAGTTTAGTTTAGGATATCTAATCAAATATAGAGAGCACATTAGACGCTCGGATATAATTTCTCATCCTGCATATTGGTAAATTATATAGGGTCAGTTTCCGTGTCGCAAAAGAAACCTTTACGGAAATTCCAGAGGAAACTAATTCTACGGTACCCTCTATAGTTGCACGATTAACTTTAACTTGCATTCGAACCTAAGGAATGATTTCATATGAAGCAATTTAAGACGACCGAAGAATCACAAGTGAGTATGAGCATGCTTATGACGCCCAGCCATTCTAATTTTAGCGGTAAAATTCACGGAGGCTACATCCTTAATTTAATGGATCAAATTGCGTTCTCATGTGCTTCCAAACATTCTGGTTATTACTGCGTTACTGCTTCTGTAAATAAAGTTGATTTCCTTAATCCTGTTGATGTCGGAAAGTTATTACACCTCAAAGCTTCCATCAATTATACAGGAAACTCATCTATGGTTGTTGGATTGCGCGTTGAAGCTGAGGATATCAGAACAGGAGAGATCAAACATTGCAACTCTTCTTATTTTACGATGGTAGCAAAAGATGACGATGGAATCAGTGTTCGCGTTCCGGGCTTAATACTGAAGACTAAAGAAAGTATCCGAAGGTTTGCTCGAAGTATTGAACGTCACCGTCAAATGAATGTCCGAAATGAGCATTTCAAACAGTCTGAATTTGAAATTAAAGAGCACATCGCTGAGCTTAATGGGCACAACGTTGATATTCAATTTGATTTTTAATTAGAGCTTTTTATCGTAGCGAATAGAAACGTGAATCCACGCTGATCTCCCTATGCGCAGTAGAAATGACCACGTAATTAAAAAGGCGACGATCATTAAAGCAAAGTACATCCAAACATGATTTGCGTCTGCCAATAAGGCAAGAATAAGAAAGGGCATTTCAATAGCAACCACAAAAGGATAACTGATCCACATGGCACCGATCCAGAAACCGGGTTCTATTTCAAATTTCTGATCGCACACCTCACAGTTTTCGGGCATTTTAAGAATATCTCGATAGACGAATAGACCTTTACGAGTGAACAATTTTCCCTTGCGACATCTTGGACATTTTAATCCAAACATGGAGCGAAGAGATGAAATAGATTGCTTAACAACCATACTAAAAACAAGGTAGTTATTTAATGTTTAAAGAGAGGCGTTTCAGAAACACTTCTCTTTTCTGAAATGGTAGTATTCGTCTCCTTCCGAAATGGATTTTTTAAAATTATTGAACTAATCACTATATTGTGGTAACAACCAACGAATGCTACTGGAAAAGTTCCGTGGTAAAATTGAATTTGTAATTCACAACTGTACACGATGAAAGTAGTCTCTACAAATATCGGTAACTCTCGAACTGTCGTCTGGAACAAGGAAGAGGTGACTACTGGAATTTTCAAAAACCCCGTTGATGAACCTATCTATCTTGGAGCTGAAGATGTTGTGGACGATTCCGTAATTGACAGGAAGTACCATGGTGGAGTGGACAAGGCATGTTACATATTCTCCACCGATCACTATCCAGACTGGCAAGCAAGGTACCCCTACTTGGAATGGAGCTATGGAATGTTTGGTGAAAACCTTACCATTAAAGGCTTGGATGAGCAAAAAATCAGGATTGGCGATATTTTTGACCTTGGTGAAGCCAAAGTGCAGGTTTCAGAGCCGCGCCAACCGTGTTTCAAACTCAATATTCGGTTCAACTCAAAAGAAACGATTAAGCAATTTGTGGCCTACCAACGAAGTGGATGCTATCTCCGTGTTATAAAACCTGGAATGGTTGAAAACGGCGATGAAATGACCTTGATTGAATCCAATCCAGAGAGTTTAACTGTTTTCGAAACATTCAAATTAATATTCAGCAAAAACAAATCTCAAGAATTGGTCGATCGCGCCATAGCAGATCCTTTTCTTGCGGAATCAACAAAAGAAAAATTTAGAGTATCATGATTAAATTCTTCCTGATTGCCCCGAAGATGATTCTTGAATGTTGGCAGGTGCTTTCAAACGACCGAACTTGTGCGAGAAGCCTAGTTTAAACGTTGTAAATTGATTTTGGTTCGATCCGTAGGATTCGTAATTACTAAACGTTCTAAAGTACTCTTGGCGTCTTGGAGCAATATTCGCCACTTCTGCAAAACATTGGAATTTACTTTCTTCAAACTTCTTTGTCAGTCTCAGCCCCCAACGTGTATTGATACCTGAAATCATTGCGTCTCCACCCCATTTGGATATTGAAAGTCGGTTCATAATCGCGAATTTGGCAGGAAGATTAAACGTTATGTAGGAATACAATCCAAAAGTAGTATTGAAAAATGTCTCTCTATTGAACTCCTCGGTAAACTCATATTTGTTTCTGGACACCCAAAAACTTGTCCATCCAGTCATCCATTTCAAATCAACTGGGATGCTCAAACTCAAATCCCAAGACTCTTCATAATTGGCGTTTGAAGGGGTGACTTCTGAAATGAAACTTCCGTCTCGAATAAAATTCAAATCACTCACAGGTTCTTCCGTTCTGTTGTATGTCACCGACAAATTATATTTATAAAAAAGATCCAATTCCAACCCGATCGAATGCTCGTAAGAAGGTCTCAAGTTTGGATTTCCATATTCAATATTAAGGCTGTCTTGAATTTTCACAAAAGGATCATAGTTGGAAAATTGCGGCCGGTCTATTCCTTTGTCGTAATAAAGTGTAACACCCAGTTTGTCGTTTGGTTCCCACAACATGCCAATATTCGGAAAGAAAGCAAGGTAATTCGAATCCATAAACTTGGTATCGAGCGATTCACTAAACCCGTATAATTTCGTGTACTCTGTTCGCATTCCAACTCGAAATCCAATCTTCTTCCATTGTTTGCTCACCTCAGCGAATCCTCCAATTATATCTTCTCGATAATCGTACGAATTTGAAAATTGATTGTCCAGAACCCACTCCTCGCCTACTAAGTTTGATTGATCAAAACGTTTTCCGTTTATCAACAGTGCATAATCACCACCAGCGCTAAAAATCCATCCTGTCGTGTCAAAATAATGTTCGTAATTCACACGCAATTCACCAATATTCGGTTGGTTTTTAGAAAAGGCTTTAACGTCATATCGATCCGTCGTCCCATTTATAGGATCTCGAATTTCACTCAAATTAATCTGATCTTGATTGTCCTTCTTGACCAAATAATTCAGGTTGACTTCAAAAGAGCTACCCATTGTATCCGTCTCCCATGTGTAATTCAAGAATACGGTATTCCTGAGCCATTGTGAAGAATTCTCGGTTTCCTTCGATTTCACCAAAGTTAGGGTGTCCTCCGTAAAGTAATTTGTTAATCCCGAATTTGTTGATTTACGACTACTTCCATAACCATTAACTCCAAGCGTTATCCGTTGTGCTTCATTTATAGCATATGCCGTTTTAACATTGTAGTACCTCCAAATGTTTGAATTGTCTCCATAAAATTCCGATTCATACCCTCGGTTTGTAGCATCCGTTGACGTGGCGTATCCATCTCCAAATGAATTGGAAGATTGGAAGTTGATTCCAAAATGGCTATTGATTGAAAACTTCTTTTTCTTGAAACTAAACCCAAGATGGCCTGCGCTTGTTGGTCTAATTTGCGTGCTTATTCCTCCAACGGTACGAAGATTTACTTGATATCCCTCCAATGAGAAATTCTTCGTGTACACTTCAATGACTCCACCCCCACTTCCTTGTGCTTTGTATTTCGCAGAAGGATTGGTTATAATTTCTATACGATCCACTTGAGCGGCAGGAATCGCTTTCAATTCTTCATTCGTAATGATCGCCTGTCGGTCTATTAAAATCAATGGCGATCCCTTTCCAATAATCTCGATGGATTCATCATCTGGAGAAGTCAATCGAGGCGCTGCCTTCATGACATCAAACAAGGTGTTCAATTGCGCCAAGCTCGTTCCGTCTACATTTACTTTAATTCCGTTCATCGTTCTTTCAAACATCGGTTTCTTATAAATCACTTCGACAGCATCCAACGAAAGGTTTTTCTGCATTTTAACAGTACCGAGCTGAATCAAATCGCCCGTCACTATAAATAAGATGGAGGTATCTAAATATTCAGGCACAATCAACTTCATATAAAACGTATCATTCAACGCCGCTTTTATATCCGTCGTGTAGAAAGAACTGTCCATATAATTTCCTTTTACCATCGATGAATCGGACAATGAGAAGATAACGGCCTTCCCTAAACCATCTGCAACAACATCGGGATTTACAGTTACCTCAACGCTTACTGTTTGATTGTAAGCGGATAAGGATAATAGCAGAAAAAAAATAGAGAAGAAAATTTTCATTGAATAGTTGAATTGAGTGGTAAGTATAACAGGTCTTGGCCAATAAGTAACGGCAATTAGTACAAATTGACTTTGTTTTACAATATTTTACATTGGTTTACGAATTCGTACTTCTACTTTTCAGAAGTTGCGAATACCGCTTCAGTAGTGATTAATTCTGTAAATACAAGCACAGAATGGGGTGCTTTCATCATTGATCCTGCCCTTCAAAGTACAACGATTGATGTATCAGCTCTAGCTACTGGTATATATTGTGATATTGGATTATGATGGGAAAATTGTAGAGGTATTCTCCGTAAATTAGCACGATGGCAAAACTCATATTAATTATATCATTCATCATAACTTCAAGTAGCATAAGTGCTCAAAGTTATGATGAATTGGTTTTAGGAGACTGTGAGATAAATCGAGGAAAAGATGTATTATTTGACCCGTACGGAAATAAATTTATTCTAACGTACACAATATCCGCTTCTCGAAAATATTCGACAATTACAAAATTAAACCCTAGCAATGATTTAATTTGAAGCAAAGGGTTTGCGCAATTGGAACCATGGTTCATTGTTGAAGCCAATGCGCTTGAGTGGCTCAACAATTCTTTAGTTGTAAGCGGCCGCCTTTACAATATAAACTCTACGGTTACAGGAGCTAGTATCGTTTTTATCTCAAAAATTGACACCTCTGGAACCATCCAATGGACGAATATTTACAACAACGGAGTAAGCCAATCTATGGTCGTTCAAGATGATCGAATTTATGCAACAGGAGTAGCTTTAGAGGGGCCTGAAAAGTACTTTTTTGTCATGAGCACGGATACTATGGGTAACGTAATTTGGAACAAAAAATTCCATCACAATTTACAATCTTTCGGAAGTGATATTAAGTATACTTCTGATGGTAACTTGATTGCAACGGGTGGGTTCGAACTTAACAATCAGCCAGCCAACAATAGGGTTGGCGCTATAAAATTAGATACCGCTGGAAATGTGCTTTGGAAAAACTACTACCAATTCTACGATGATTCCGTAAATTATAAACTAAACGGCTATAATTTTAACCACATAATCGAATCGGATTATGACTCAAGTTATATCATCCAGGGGTATTACGATGCTGAAGTAGAAAGCGCTAGAACCTTCCTTTTGAAGCTAGACCCAAATACGGGACAAGTTATTAGCAATACTTCTTATGATTATTCGCCAGGAACCAACGTGAGTATTTCGGTCGATTTGATTAATTCCAAAAATGGTTATACACTTGTTGGACAAGATCATTTCGGAGTTTTTGATACAGATATAGTTGCTATGGAAGTTAACCCTAATTTTAATCCAATCTGGGCGAGATCCTATGGCGACATTTCACAAAATCAATCAGTATTGGTCCAAGAAACAGCAACTGGACTTACTATCCTTGGAAATACTGAAAACTTCTACCCTCAAAATTACACATTTGAAGATGCGTACTATTTCGAATTAGACTCGGTTGGAATGGCGCCAAATGTTATCAATCCTAACCTTGATATTGTCGTTGACAGTATTAATCCAACCGTGGCGTACTCCGATATCATAGTTAGCGATTATATAACATCGCAGGAGGCATTTACTCTCACAGATACAATTGTAGGTGGACTCCTTGATCCATCTCTTTGCGATTACGTTGGTTTGCAAGAGGAAGAATTGAACAGTTTATATAAGGTGTTTCCAAATCCGGCTAGCACATTTATTTCCGTTCGTATTCCTGATTCAGAAACACTAAAATCTTTGACTTTGATGAACAATCAAGGCGCGACGATTTTGTTCCTAAATGAAGGGGAAACTGAAATGGATTTTGAGCAACTATCATCAGGAGTTTATTTTCTACAGATCACAACGGATGCAGTTTCTGTGACGAGAAAAGTACTTGTTAATTGAAACTAAATTAACAAGTAGCTCTATTAAAAGTTGCCCACAAGATGCTCTTTTTCATGAACTAGCATGAACGGTAACTCCATTTATCTTTTCTTGATTACCTTTAAGCGCCTATATAATTTTATTATGAGAAAACATTTGACTTTAGCCTCGTTGCTATTCTTAAGCTTGACTTCATTCGGTCAGAATTACATGACCCCAGAAAAATTGATTGAATTGAACCGCGTTTCTGGAGTGAGTGTAAGTGCCGAAAATATCGTTTATGCTGTTTCCAAAGTAGATATCGCTTCCGACAAAAGTAGTACGAAATACTTTGCAATGGCTTTGGACGGATCTGGAAAGAAAGAGGTTTCAACGAGTGACGGACTCATTATCGATGACAATATATCGCCCGATGGAAAGCTTAAAATTTCGATTGAGGACATTAAAATCAGAGATGTTAATGGGACAGACTTCTATCCTGAGTTAAAGCAATCGAACATGATGATCTACAACGAGCTGAATTACAGACATTGGGACACATGGGAGGATGGAAAATACAGCCACGTAATGATTTCAAACGTTGACGGTTCAAACAAAATGGACATCATGGCAAATGAACCGTTTGATTGCCCGCAAAAGCCATTCGGTGGTGGCGAGGATTACATTTGGTCACCCGATGGAAAAAGTCTGCTTTACGTGACGAAGAAATTACACGGAACAGCTTACGCGGTGAGCACCAACACGGATATCTACAAATACGATTTGGCGACAAGTCAAACGACGAATTTAACCGAAGACAACAAAGGATACGATACAGAACCTGCTTATTCATCTGCTGGAGTTCTAGGATATTGTCAAATGGAGCGCGACGGTTATGAGTCAGACAAAAAAGACATTATTATCATTTTGGATGGTGAGAAAATCAACTTAACGGCACATTGGGACGGAACAGTAAATGGTTTTACGTGGAGCAACGACGGGAAGAAAATCTTCTTCACTGCCGCTGTTAAGGGAACGGTTCATGTTTTTGAAATTGAAGTACCGAAAAACAAAGCAAAATTCGAAGCGAACAAAACACAGCCAAAACAAATTACTACAGGTCAGTTTGATATTAGAGGAATTGTTGGTCATGTAAAAAACACGATGGTTGTTGGACGCGGTGACATGAATCACGCAACGGAATTGTATTCAGTTGATTTGACGTCTGGTGAAATGACACAATTATCGCATGAAAACGATGCGCTTTACAAAGGATTAAAACTTGGGAAGGTTGAAAGAAGAATTACAAAAGCAACGGACGGAGCAGATTTACATTCTTGGGTAATTTACCCTCCGAATTTCGATCCAACTAAAAAATATCCGACACTTCTTTATTGCCAAGGTGGGCCTCAAGGTGCATTGAGTCAATTTTATTCGTACCGTTGGAACTTCCAATTAATGGCGGCGCACGGATACATTATCATCGCTCCAAACAGACGTGGAATGCCCGGTTATGGCGTTGAATGGAACGAGCAAATTTCAAAAAATTACGGCGGTCAAAACATGGACGATTACCTTTCTGCGATTGATGACATTTCGAAAGAATCTTACGTTGATACGGAGCATTTGGGATGTATTGGAGCGAGTTATGGTGGTTATTCAGCCTTCTATCTTTCCGCAATTCACGAAGACAGATTTAAAACATTCGTTTCTCACGATGGAATTTACAACTGGAAAAGTATGTACGGAACGACGGAGGAACTTTTCTTTTTGAATTGGGATCTTGGCGGTTCTTATTGGGACAAAGGAAACAAAGATGCGCATGCAAGTCATACGATCTTTAATCCATCGGAGCGCGTTCAAGACTGGACGTCTCCAATTTTAATTATTCAAGGTGGTATTGATTTCCGTGTACCAATCGGACAAGGATTGGAAGCATTTCAAGCGGCCCAATTGCAAGGAATTAAAAGTCGATTGTTGTACTTCCCTGAAGAAAACCATTGGGTTCTGGATTATCAAAACAGTTTAATCTGGCACACGGAATTCTACAAGTGGCTTAAAGAAACAATGTAGATTTTGGCCGAAAAACAGAACATACTTCTGACTGGAGGTACCGGAGCCATAGGCTTACAACTTCTGAAACAAATGCAAGCCGAAAATCGACTGGATCAACTTTCGGTTTTGGTTCGAGATTCAAAAACGAACAGAAAGAAGCTCAAGCCATTTGGAGATCAACTGACAGTTCATTTTGGAGACATCACCAATCTTGACTCCATCAAAAAGGCCGTTAAAGGTCAAGATGTTGTTATTCACTTGGCCGCGCTTATTCCAACCGTTGAAGATTCGAATGACGCATTGGTAACCCGAGTTAACGTTGGCGGAACGGAAAACGTCGTTCGAGCGATGGAATCAGAATCTCCGAATGCATTTTTGCTTTTCAGCTCATCAGTTGCCATTTATGGAGATCGAATCAAAGGGCCAGACATTAAAGTGACCGACCCGCCAAAAGGCCTTGATCATGACAATTATTCCAAAACCAAAGTGGACGCAGAAGCGATCATCACGTCCAGTAAATTGAATTGGAGCATTTTCAGATTGAGCGCAATAATGGGCATTGGAAACCATAAAGTTTCTGGAATTATGTTTGATGTTCCTCTTGAAACGAAAATGGAAATTGCAACGGTGAAAGACACTGCGAACGGGTTTGTTTGTGCCCTTGACAAACAAAGGGTTTTGAACCATCAAATCTTCAATCTCGCTGGTGGAAAGCAATGTCAATTAACCTATAAAGAATTTCTAACAAACGCTTTTGACTCTTTTGGAATGGGAAAAATCAATTTCCATGAATTTGCATTTGCACGACAGAATTTCCATTGCGGTTACTATCAAGATAGCGACGTTTTAGAAAATTTAATTCACTTCCGAAGTGATACAATTGAAACGTACTTCAAACGTTTTCGAGCATCTGTCCCAGCGGTTCAGCGCCTTGCCACCATCCCTTTCGCAGGAATCGTAAAATGGTACTTGCAAACGCTATCTGCTCCGCTAAATGCTTACAAAAAAGGAGGTCAGGAGAAAATTAAGTTCTTTTTTGGTAATATTGACGCATGAACCTTGAAAACTTCTATTTGCTCAATTACGCCTGGATCATTCTGGCTATAATTATCTTCCTTGCTCTGGTTATTCTAAAAGTCAGAGCGCCCTACGGACGTCATGCAAATGACAAATGGGGCAAGATGATTTCCAACCATTGGGGGTGGTTCTGGATGGAATTACCAGCCTTTCTTCTCTTTCCCATTCTAACGATTATTGGTCCAAGAGAAAAAGATTGGCTGACTTGGTTAGTCGTTGGGCTCTGGACCTTGCACTACTTCAACAGAACGATCATTTTCCCTTTTCGATTGAGAACCAGAGGTAAAAAGATGCCATTGACAATCATCTTCAGCGCCTTGTTTTTCAACGGGATGAATGGATTATTAAACGGCTATTACTTGGGGTATCTCGCTCCTGAAGATGCAACTGGAATAACCCTAAACGTTATTGTTGGCCTAGCACTGTTTTTCTTGGGAATGTACATCAACCAAGGAACGGATTCAAGACTTATCGCACTGCGTAAAAAACAAGAAGGATATCAAATTCCAAGAGGTTGGTTGTTCAATTACATCTCGTGTCCGAATCACTTTGGCGAGATCGTTGAGTGGGCCGGATTTGCAGTTGTCGCGTGGAGTGTTCCCGCCGTTACTTTTGCCGTTTGGACGTTTTGTAATTTAGTTCCTAGAGCGCTGAATCATCATGAATGGTACCAAGAGAATTTTGAAGATTATCCAAAGAATCGGAAGGCGGTTTTGCCTAAGGCTTGGTAAATTATTAAACATTAATCCGCATTGAAACATAGCGTTTTTTATACTAACTGTTCTAACCAATAATGAAAATTCATACCAATTAAACCAAGCATGGAAAAGAATCCCCAAACGCTATTAAAGAATGTATTTGGTTACGATGAATTTCGTCCGTTGCAACGAGAAATTATTGACCGCACTTTAGCTGGAAACGATAGCTTTGTATTGATGCCAACCGGTGGAGGGAAATCGATGTGTTTTCAGATTCCAGCATTGTGTTTTGATGGAATCACACTTGTCGTTTCGCCTCTAATTTCTTTGATGAAAGATCAGGTTCAGGCATTGCAATCAAACGGAATAAAAGCGGCTTTTTTTAATAGTTCTATTTCCCCGCAAGATGAAAATGATGTGATTGATCGAGCTACGAAAGGCGAAATTCAGTTGCTTTATTTATCGCCAGAGAAATTAATTTCGGTGAGCAACACTTGGTTGAAAGATTTAAATATAAAATTCGTTGCTATTGACGAAGCACATTGTGTAAGTATGTGGGGACATGATTTTAGACCAGAATATACGCAGCTAAAAGTGTTTAGAAATTCCTTACCAGAGGTTCCATTTATGGCTTTGACTGCCACCGCAGACAAGTCGGCTAGAACGGATATTGAAGAACAATTAGGATTGAAAAACTCCAAGTTATTTATTTCTTCTTTTGATAGAGAAAACCTAAGTATTGAGGTAAGAGGACAAGTTCCTAAAAAGAAAAAATTGCAAGAAATTGAGCAGTTTGTAGAACGAAAAAAGAATGAAAGTGGAATCATTTATTGCCTAAGCAGAAAGAATACAGAGGAAGTAGCCGATTATTTGAAAGAAAATGGACATTCAGTAGCGTTTTATCATGCTGGAATGAGTCCTGAGGAAAGAGAACGAGTGCAAACAGAATTTATCCATGACGACACCAAAATAATTGTAGCTACGATTGCTTTTGGAATGGGAATTGACAAATCGAATGTGCGTTGGGTGATTCATTATAATTTACCTAAAAACCTCGAGGGATATTACCAAGAAATTGGAAGAGCTGGCCGTGATGGATTGCCTTCTGAAACACGATTGTATTATAACATGAGGGATTTTGTGTTATACAGTCAGTTTGCAGATGACGGGGCAAATTCAACAATGCAAAAAGAAAAATTGAATCGAATGTTGCAATTTTCTGAGGCGAAATCCTGTAGGAGAAAAATACTACTTTCTTATTTTGGAGAACATTTGACCAAAGATTGCGGAAATTGTGATGTTTGTGACAATCCTCCTAAGGCTTTTGACGGCACTTTATTGGCTCAGAAAGCGCTTTCTGGAATTGCTAGAATGAAAGAGAAGGAAGGAATTACGATGCTTATTAATGTCTTGAGAGGCTCCAATAATGCTGAGGTGCATGCAGGAGGTTATTTCCAACTCAAAACCTATGGAGTCGGCAGTGACTTAAGCTTTTTTGATTGGCGAGATTACATCATTCAATTGGCAAATCAGGGTTTGATTGAGATTATGTACAGCGAAGGTTCAGCATTAAAGATCTCTCCAATTGGATGGAAAGTCTTGAAAGGGGAACAGTCAACAAAATTGACTTTACCAATAACTGCCAAAGAGAAAAAGAAGAAGACGCCAAAAGCCGTGAAAATGGAAAGCGAGGGAGAAGTGAATACTGATTTATTCAGTGAATTAAAGAAGTTGAGGTATTCGATTTCTCGAGAAGAAAATATGCCTGCCTACATTATTTTTAATGATAAAGCATTGAAAGCAATGGCGAGTGATTTACCTGTTACTGAAAATCAGTTTTTGGCAATTTCTGGGGTAGGAATGAACAAAATGGAACGTTACGGAGAGGAATTTATAGAGGTTATTAAGAAGTTTAAAACTGAAGCCAAACCGAAAAAGATTTCAACTACTTTTGAGACATATACACTTTATAAAGAAGGACTCAACCCTGAAGAGATTGCATTAAAAAGGGACTTGAATATCACCACAATTTATTCGCATTTATCGCAATTATATACCGAGGGAAAAGAAGTGAAATTAGAGAACCTTGTAGAGAAAGAGGTGGTGGATCAAGTACGAGTTGCTTTCAATGAATTGGATAGAAAAATAGCACTAAAACCGATTTTTAGAAAACTAAATGAAATGGTTTCGTATGGAGAAATAAGAATGAGTTTGACTTTAATTCTTCTTAAGGAATAGAGCTTTCTTAAACAAGGAGATTCAATAATGACGGATTAAACTGGACAATAAAATCTTAGTTGCTTCTTTACCTAATCCAATGGATGTAGTCATAATAATTATCGTTTTCTCTTTTGATCAAGGATATCAACAGTACTCTAAATTAATTCTGACATCAGTATTCTTGGTTGGAAACAGATTGTATCAAGTGGCAGCATTGCGCGACGGAAGCTATGCAAGCGACCAAGTTATTGATGATTTTATCGGCTCATTTAAATTAACAGACGAGAACGAAGAAGGATAAAATGGAACCTTATAGAATTGGAAGTATGCATTGCCGACACAAGACATTTTTACAATGTTCTGTATTTCTATTTAGCATTTGATATTGAAAGTAACTATCTTGCGTTGTGTAAACTCGAAAAACTGAAATTACCAGTCTCTTAATTAGATTGTTAATGAATTTTCGAATCACAAGACATTTAAATATTAGGATTTATCATGGGCCTTTTAACCCTGAAAAATCCAATTGTCGAAAGACTAAAATATTAAGATACGAGTACTATTAAGTGTACAGTTAAAGTAGTTATGGTTAGGTAGTAATACATCTAATATGTATGTCGATCTTAATGAGAGGTGTTTCTTCGGAAGCACCTCTTTTATTTTGGTGAAATTTTGAGTTCGAGACAGGCATGAAATTTGATAAATTCTGGTAAAATTACACGCTTCGTTATGTCAATTAAAGCCTACTTATTCATTTCCTTTCTTTCTTTGATTGCATACCAATCCATCGGGCAAGATTCAACTGTATTTATTGGAGACTCGATAGTTACCTATGGAGTGAACGGAAACTTAAAAAACTTGGAGTTTAAGGGCAAACTTCGAGAACAACATATACTGCGAAAACTACCGATAAATATCGGATACCATGACAATGGATTTGTCAGTAGATATAATTATACATTCTCACATGGAGCGCAACATTATATACAGTACACAGATTCTAGGCGTGGATGTCCAGTAAGTGGGGCCAATCAATTTGAAGCCAATTACACTTTTGAAAAGTGCAAAATGGTGCGGAAAGAATCAAAAAAAACTGGATGGGGAATGTCAATGGAAATGCCCGTCATGAAATCAATTCCCTTTTGCATCGAAGAAGGAACATTTAAAAACTTCGTTTTAAGTCAAGGAACGATAAAATATTACAGCAAAGATCATAAGCTGATTACAACAGTCAACGTTATTTCTGGTCGCAGGCAAAATGACCCCATCGTTTATTTTAAGGATTCGCTTCTTGAACAGGCATTCACGCAAAATGCAATCATAGATTTAAATCACAACGGACGCATTGAAAAATCTGAAGCCTCTTTGGTGACGGAAATCAACATTAAATATGGCAAAGGGTTAACAAGTTTAACGGGCCTGAGTCACTTCAATAGTCTTGAAAAAATCAATGTAAATGGTTACAGATTCAAACCCAGTGATTACGCTACCGATAAACTTTTACTTGAAGCCATCCATTCTACAATCCACACTCTAACTCCGGTTCCAAACCCAAAACCACCGACACGACCATATCCACAGCCGATACAGGAAGCCAAAATCATTGACTTTCCAGATGTTGAGGCAAGTTTTCCTGGAAGGGTTACAGAAATGCAAAGATGGATTATGAATGAAATAAAGTACCCTGAAACGAGTTTAAACAACTTTGAAAGTGGAAGGGTTTTTATGTCCTTTATCGTTGAAACAGATGGAAGTCTCACAAATATTACCGTTGAACGAGGAGTAACCAAAGAGTTAGACCGCGAAGCCAAACGCGTTATCCGAACTTTTCCAAATTGGATTCCTGCAGAAGTTCAAGGCAAAGCTGTCAGAACTAAGTGCTGGTTGACTATTGTTTTTGCCATCTAATTTTAAAACTGTGACAGAATCCACCAATCCTGTGATTATTTCACACTTTTAGAACCATTTTCTTATAAGACCGTATATTGTAGTCGAGAATCACGACTTTAAAAAAAAACATCTTATGAGTAAAAAGGTAGCATCAGATATTGAAATCGCACAAGCATGCGTAATGACGCATATTGAAAAGATCGCAGCTAAAATTGATATCAGCGCAGATGATCTTGAATTGTATGGAAAATACAAAGCGAAATTGCCTTTAAAACTTATTGATGAAAGTAAAATTAAGAACAACCACTTGGTTCTAGTTACAGCGATGACGCCAACTCCAGCAGGAGAAGGTAAAACGACAACTTCCATTGGATTAACGGAAGGAATGAACAAGATTGGTAAGAAAACTACGGTCGTTCTAAGAGAGCCTTCTTTGGGTCCTGTTTTTGGAATTAAAGGAGGTGCTGCCGGTGGTGGATATTCTCAAGTGGTTCCAATGGAAGACATCAACTTGCATTTTACGGGTGATTTCTCCGCAATTGAAAAAGCAAACAATTTACTTTCTGCTTTGATTGATAATAACATTCAAAGCAAAACTAAAAATATTGGTATTGACCCTAGAACCATTGGATGGAAACGTGTAATGGACATGAACGATAGGTCATTGAGAGACATCACGATTGGATTGGGAGGTACTGCAAATGGAATTCCAAGACAAGATGGTTTCAATATTACTCCAGCTTCTGAGGTAATGGCGATTCTGTGTATGGCTGAAAATTTCAAAGATTTAAAAGAACGATTGGGTAATATTTACATCGGATTAACATTCGACAAAAAACCAATCTACGCGCGTGATTTGAAAGCGGAAAACGCAATGGCGATTCTTTTGAAAGATGCTATTATGCCCAACCTTGTGCAAACAATGGAAGGGAATCCTGCAATTATTCACGGTGGACCATTCGCGAATATCGCGCAAGGAACAAATACAATTATAGCAACAAAGACAGGTCTTTCACTTTCTGAATACGTTGTTACTGAAGCAGGATTCGGCGCGGATTTAGGTGCTGAAAAATTCCTAGACATCAAATGTGTTTCCGGAGGATTAAAACCAGAAGCCGTTGTTCTTGTAGCTACAATTAGAGCTCTGAGACATCACGGAGGAGCGCCGAAAGAAGAGTACAATACAGCAGCAGTAGAACGTGTTTCTGCAGGGTTTGCAAATCTTGAAAAGCACATCGAAAACATTAAGAAATTCGGATTGAATCCAGTGGTGGCAATCAATGCGTTTCCAACGGATACAAACGAAGAAGTGCAATTGGTTCAAGCCAAGTGCAAAGAGATGGGCGTTAACGCTATCGTTGCGAATGGATGGGCCGACGGAGGAGCTGGAATGACTGATCTCGCTGAAGCTGTAGTTGCCGAAGTAGAATCAGGAAAAAACAATTTCGTACCGCTTTACGATTGGAACATTTCAATTAAAGATAAAATCGAAACGATTGCCAAAAACATCTACGGAGCAGACGGTGTTGATTACTCAAAACAAGCCTTGACGGATTTAGCGAAAATTGACAGCCTTGGATTGAATGACTTGCCGATTTGTATGGCGAAAACACAGAAATCTTTTTCTGATAACGATAATTTACTGGGACGCCCAACCAACTTTAGAATCACAGTTCGTGAATTTGAATTTGCAGCTGGAGCTGGATTTATTATTCCTATTCTTGGTAAAATGATGCGGATGCCTGGGCTTCCAGCAACGCCGGCTTCGGAAGGAATGAGTATTGATAATGACGGTAAAATTTCAGGATTGTCTTAGGCCACGAAAACTGCTGAAAATAAATAAAATTACTGCATGTCAGTTTTTAAACCCTTGGCGAATATTGGTATTCGTGAAGATCATTCTTTCTATCAAAAGAAGATAAGACGCTTTTTCAATATCATCAATTTGGTTGGATGCATTTCGGCATTCCCGCAATTTCTAATGTTTTACGAAGTTGATGTGATTTCGGCGTACTATCATCTTTCATGGGCCTTTTTACTGATTGTAGCATTGATCGCTCATTGGAAAATTGGGTTCAACACAGCACGACTTATCACCTTCGGCTCGTTATTTTTGTTCGGTTTTCTTCATGCAGCCCGCATAGGGCCAGAATCATACGCACACATCGGTTCGCTTACCGTGATCGTGGCCTGTTTCATCGTTTACAACTTGAAGCGAGAGTGGAAATACCTGCTCTTCTTTTTTTGTGCCCAAATTGCTGGAATTATTATCGTAGAACTTAAGGTCTTCAATGTAACGCGCATAGAAATCGATAACCTTGAGCAAACACGATTAGCGTCATTGATTTTCTTTATCATTTTTATCCTTCTTGAAATCGTCTTTTTTATTCGCCTTACTACGGATACTGAAAACGAAATAATTGAAGAACTGAGGGCTTCAAACACTATTTTAAAATCGACCAGCGAGGAGAAGAGCCTACTCTTAAAAGAAGTACACCACAGGGTAAAGAACAATTTGCAGCTTATTACCAGCTTGCTTCGTTTACAGGCAAACAACATCAAAGACGAAAAATTGGATTTACAATTTGGAGAGGCAACAAGCCGTATAAAATCGATTGCCCTGCTTCATGAGAAAATCTACAAACAAGATTCCCTCGCCAAAATTGACTTTGAAGAATACATCCGTACAATTGGTGAAGACATGATTCAATCGTACAGTCCTGAAAAACAAATCGTGTTATCTATTCAATCTGAACTTCAAAAAGAAAACAATGAAGCGTTAATTCCTTTGGCTTTAATCTTTAACGAATTGCTTTCTAATTCATTAAAACACGGACTTAAAAATCGTTCAGAAGCAACGATCTCAATTTCAATTAAAAAAGGGGAGAATACTGATTACGAATTGAACTATGGAGATACTGGTGAATGGGTAGCGCCCAAAACGGAAGAATCATTCGGAATGGAATTAATTGAAACACTCACAGAGCAATTGTCTGGAGAACTACAAATGTCACTTGTGGAGAATTCCCCATTATTCAAAATCACTTTTAACCTCAACACTTGAAAAAGGCACAAATATCTATAGTGATGCCTGTCAAAGACACGGAGAAATACGTTGGCGCAACAATTGAATCGATTTTAAATCAATCCTTCCAAAACTGGGAATTAATTGCCGTTAACGATGATTCGACCGACAAGTCTCTTCAAGTTTTAGAAGAATACGCAACAGTGGATTCTAGAATCAAGGTTGTTACAAATCCAAATCCGGGATTGCTTGAAGCGCTTCGTTTTGGCTATTCTAAAACATCGGGCACTCTTATTCACCGCATGGATTCGGACGATAAAATGCCTGTTTCCAAATTAAGCCTGATGCACGACGAATGGATCAAACATGGAAAAGGAGCTGTTGTTACTGGAGGCGCCGAATACTTCATGGACAACGCTGAAGTTGGCGATGGATTCAAACGCTATGCCAGCTGGTTGACCGAAGTTTCAAGGACCAACAGCCATGCGGAAAATATCTACCGAGAAAGTGTGATCGCTTCAAATTGTTGGTTGGCACATCGCGATGACTTCGATAAAATCGGAGGATTTGAACCCAACACCTTTCCCGAAGACTACGATTTGTGCTTTCGTTTTTACCAAGGCGGATTGAAAATCGTTGGATTGGATGTCGTTTTACACCTCTGGCGCGACCGTCCAGATCGGATCTCTAGAAATTGGGATGTCTACAAGGACCATCGCTTTTTTGATCTTAAAATCCAATATTTCTTCTCCATCGAAAGAGATTCAAATCGACCATTGGCACTTTGGGGCGCTGGAAAAAACGGGAAAGATTTGGCAAAGCTAATTCTAGATCAAGAATCAAATTTGACTTGGGTTTGCGACAACGAGAAAAAGATTGGCAAAGACATCTACGGCATTCGTATGGAAAGATTCGAAAAGATCAAAGATTTAAACGATCCTCAGATCATCATTGCAGTTGCGAGCCCAAACGGACAGAAAGAAATTGAAACGGTGCTAGAATCGTGGAACTTGACGGCAGGAGATGATTATTGGTTCTTTGCATAGCATACAATCAAAGTTCAATTAAGTACATTTAGTGCAATGAAAATTGTATCCATCCTCTTCATACTACTATTGGTGTCTTCTTGCATTGACGAGAAAAAAACATAGAAGTTGATGAATTGAATACGATCTCTAAATTTGAATTAAAAGATCGATGACTCAATATTCGCAGAAGACACTAGCGCCTCGTTGAGTTACTATTTAAACAATCCTAGCTTTAAACAAAAAAACCAGCTTTAAAACTGATTCAACACGCTATTCTTTAAAGAACTTCTGAACAAAACTTTCGCCAGAACTCAACTCTACAGAAAGTAAATAAAAGCCCGATGATAATTCAGAAATATCGTCTATTCTAAAAGTATTATTCGAATGAATCTCGAAAGAAGATTCGAATAAGATATTACCACTTATACTTAAAACTTTAATTAGAGCTGTTTTAGATCTCTCAGAAAGGCCAATCAACTGAACATTTAGCTCTTGTTTTACAGGGTTCGGATAGATGGAAATACCGCTAACAATTAATCTATCATCTTGAGCCACACTTTTAACCTGAGAGTAACTGAATTCTCCATCAAAATCAACCTGTTTTAAACGGTAATATGAAACGCCACCAATACTATTTTCATCAAACAATTGGTAATTAATGATCTCATTTGAGTATCCTACTCCCTTAAAATAAGCAACCACCTTAAACTCATTTTCCGTCTCTAACATGCGCTCTACAACGAAGCCTTCATTATTTCTTTCAGAAGCCGTTGTCCAATCCAATTGTACTCGACTGTCATTCAAACGAATTCCATCAAAATATATTAATTCTACTGGTAACGGGAAAATTTCATCAAAAGGGCTTCCGATATCTCCAGTGGTTGAAGTATACGCGAAAGGGTCGGCAGTCGTATTGTTATTTTCATAACCTAAAGTTCCTGTTGCAGAATCATTTCCTGTACGATCAACCCCTGTACTCGCTTTCGATCCCCATATTGTATTGGTAAAGGTCGGAGCATCTGTGTAGTGTGCTGCAATTCCACTTGCATCATCATTTTGATAGGCAAGAGACCAAACAACAGTACTACTGGCATCCCTGATAATAAGCTCATCGGCTCCATTCGCTAAAGTGAGTCCAGCTACCTCAATAACGTTTGAATTGGTAAACCCTCCTAACCACTGTGTTTCAAAAGCAGCTTTATTTTTAGCCAAAATCACATATCCTCCAGCGGGAATAACAAAGCTAGAAGCCGTAATCAGATCATCATCTGCATCCTCATCTTCTACTCTCCAATTTTGAATATCCACTGAAACTGCACCGAAATTAAATATTTCCATCCATTCATCTGTAGCATCTGATCCACCTGGATTAGTTATCCATTCAGTAATTGCAATGTCTGATTGACAACTTCCATAATTCCAAGAACTAAAGAACACTAAAAGTGTAAATAAAAACTTACTCATGATAATTAGATTTGATTTCCAAAAGCGATAAAACTACTAATTTTTCCAACAAAAAGCCTTAAACAAGACACTGATACGTAAGTAAAACATTGAAACAAAATTCGCATATTTTTTTTTTCGCACACCTGAGAATTTACAATTGACAATTCGATGAAGCAGATGTTAATTCTCAATTATCATTTAATGATAATTAAAGTTTCGTATCTTGCATCCTTCTGAAAATAAGGCGTTTCAAACAATCCATTCATGAAAAAAGGAATTCTACTATTTGCCCTTCTTATTTGCAACCTCTGTTCGGCACAGATTGTCTACGATCCCCAAGTGCTATACGATGCTCCTGGTGGATTACTGGATCCAGCGATCATGAGAACAATGGACGTCACTTTTTACGATGGTAATTACGACAGTATTTTGGATGCCAATTGGTATACAAATTCAGGGATTAGACTGCCCGCTTCCGTTCAATTGGATGGAGGTTTAATTCTTCCAAACGTGATGGTTCGCTACAAAGGAAATTCAACCTATGCCATTCCTGCAGGTCAAGGAAATAAAAAAGTTCCCTACAATTTAGATTTTAACGATTCTGTTCCCGGCCAAACATTGTTGGGATACAATAAAGTGAAATTGGCGAATGGAATGTTTGATCCGACATTTGTAAAAGAGATTTCATCTTATACCATTTACAGAAAGTACCTTCCAACACCAGAAGCGAACTTAATGCAACTCAACGTTCAAGGCAATTATTTGGGTTTGTACATCAATACAGAATCCATTGATCGGCAGTTTTTGAACAAGCACTTCGGTGAAAATGATGGTGTTTTATTTAAGTGCGATCCAATCCAACAATACGGACAACCTGGGCCAACTGGAAACTCCGATTTAAATTGGTTGGGAAGCGATACGACATTGTATTATGACCATTACACTTTGAAATCTGATGAAGGATGGGAGGAATTCATGAACCTTATTAATGTGCTCAACAATTCACCAAATGAACTGGATACTGTCTTAAACATTGATCGAGTTCTTTGGGCCTTTGCGGTAAATCAAGCGCTTTTAAATTTGGACACTTACAACGGATTGTACCAGCACAATTACTACATGTATCAAACTGGAGATGGCTTGTTTCAAATGATTCCATGGGACGTTTCTGAAAGTTTCTTAGGTGCGTTATTAGGCGCTAACCCGAACCCTACCGAGCTTTATGAGTA
>JBLHVW010000046.1:0-23131 GCA_047628775.1 Salibacteraceae bacterium
CCTTACAGATTGGGTGAAACGACCACAAATTGGAGCAAAAGGATTGATTTACATGCGTTGCAATGAAGACGGAACGTTTAAATCATCTGTGGATAAATTCTATTCTCAAGAAGATTTGGCAGAATGGGCGAAAGCAGCGAATGCTAAAGCGGGAGATTTAATTCTTGTTTTAAGTGGAACTTTAGACGGAGTCCGCAAGCAAATGAGTGAATTGCGTTTGCACATGGGCGATGAGCTTGGGCTAAGAAATCCAAACGTATTCAAACCTCTTTGGGTGGTTGACTTCCCACTTTTAGAATGGGATGAAGAATCTGGAAGATACCACGCAATGCATCATCCGTTTACATCGCCGAAGCCGGAAGATTTGCACTTAATCGATACTGAACCAGGAAAGGTTAGAGCAAACGCTTATGACCTTGCAATGAACGGTGTTGAGCTAGGAGGTGGTTCTATTCGTATTCACGATAGAGATCTACAATCTAGAATGTTTGATTTACTCGGCTTTTCAAAAGAAGAAGCCGAAGCTCAATTTGGGTTCTTAATGTCAGCGTTTGAGTATGGCGCGCCTCCACACGGCGGTTTGGCATTTGGATTGGATCGACTTGTTGCGACAATGGGCGGATCTGAATCGATTCGAGATTACATTGCCTTCCCGAAGAACAATAGCGGAAGAGATGTAATGATTGATGCACCGTCTCCTCTAAGTTCTGATCAATTGACAGAGTTGGGTATAGCACTTAAATAACGAATAACGAAATAATTATGCCTACTGCAGTTGAATTCATCGGTTATGCCGCTTCATTTTTTGTGCTCCTTTCTTTCTTAATGAAGAAAATGACGTACCTCAGAATGGTAAATTTGGTAGGTTGTGGTTTCTTTATTTGGTATGGAGTCCTTCTTAATTCTTGGCCAATCATAATTACGAACGGGGCAATTGTTCTCGTAAACCTCTTTTATCTTCTCAAGCCTAAACGCTAGAAAGATTTACCATCGATTTCAATTGCGTAATCGAACCGTAGATTTGTTCTTCCTCTTTGGAATAGTACTCATGTTGACATGGTCTATTTTAACAATCCATTTTGAAAAGGACCCAAGTATCCTGGCCATGTGATCGTGTCACAAGACTGTTCTAAATCGAAGCATTCGATGATGCTAAATTGAGTAGAATTCTCTGTTTCAATTGAAGATGTTGCTACGATTATTTCGTGTTTTCCATCTCCTTCCAAGTCAACAATTCCCGGAGAGGAGGCCATTGACAATCCTTCTCTTGTAGACCCAAGCTTATAACTCGTGTTCTTTTTAAGATCAATTACTTTTACTTGATTTTCGATTTTAAACGTTTGAACATCAACCAAAGTGTTTTCAATATAAACGATCTCGTCCGTCTCATCGGCGTTTAAATCAATCGAAATTGCAGGAGAGAATTGATTGAACCCAGAATCTTCTTGCCAAGCTATTTCCCCCGTTTCCCCGTCGATTATCAACAACTTAAAGGACGTATACATTGGAAAAGATCCTTTCGCAATAATTGTGAAAACGTCAGGCGTGTTGTCCCCGACAAACTGACCCAAGCTTGGCGTTACGTAACATTCATAACCATCAAACGAATGCTCCCAAAGCGTTTTGTAATTTTTGCCATCCACAGCGGAGATTGTAGCGTTCATTCTTGCATTGATAAAGTCCAATTTTGAATCACCGTTTAAGTCCGTGATGATTGAGTTCAAAATGAAACCTTTAACCGAATCTTTCAGTATTGCTTTTGACTTTCGAATGTTGTTTTTCATCAATTTTTTCAATGGAATTTCCCAAAGACTGCCATTGATTGTTTCGCCTCCAGTTCCAAAAACAACCATCTCTTTCTTTTTCTTGAGGTAAGTGTGGGGAGCATAATAGGATTCTCGTTCTTCAGGCATTTTCGCCTTAGCAAGTGTTGTTCCATCGATTCCGCTGATTACCATTAAGTTGGCGACAGCACGTTTTGTTTCATTTGGACCGGCAAGATAATCGCCACCGTTTGTTACCAGTAAGTCCGAATATCCATCTTCATTTTGATCATCAATCCACTGTGTCGAGAAAAAATTTAGAATTCCATTTTCGCGGGATTCCTTCATTGTTCCTTTCCAAAACTGCCAAATGATTTCACCTGTGGCGCCATTGATTGCGTAAAATGTTCCTGCTCTTCCTCCTATAAATACGTCATCTACTGAATCTCCTGTAATGTCCTGAAACAAGGCACTCGTATAGATTTGAGACGGTGTTGCGATTTTCCATAGGATTGCGCCGTCCTTTCCATTAATCGCTAAGATTCCATTATCGATAGATGCGTTTTCAATTCCAGCACCAATTATTACGTCTTTTACACCGTCTTTGTTTAAATCTGTGAAACGAGGAGAGGAAAAGATATTGGCAGAATCAATTCTAATTTTCCACCTCGTAGTCTGAGCAGTTAATGAATAACTTACAAAGAGGAACCCAACAAAAAGAATGGATTTAAAATTATTGGAAATCATAAGTTTCATGTTTTATCAGTCGGCTAAAAGTAATACAATTTTGGACGCGATCAAGTTCGTTAGAAGGTCAAAAATCAATTGATTAACAAGTTCTATTTGGCGAAAGACCTTAACTTTGCTTTAAATCAAAATTCAATGAAAAGGCGGTTCTCTTGGTTTAAAATAGTTTTGTTTGCAGTCGTTTTTCTCATCCAAATGGATGCAAGAGCGGGAAAACTTACGATGCGAGAAGTAAAGAGTGAGTGTCTTAAGGTTCATCATGCTTGGTTAAAAGAAGCCTTTTTCCTGACAAAGAACTGTGTCGGGTTTACGGCTCCAATAAGTGGGCGTGCATACAGCTATATCTCAATCGGGATTTATGAAAGCAATGTGGAAATCATACCAGAATTGCAATCTGTTACAGGCCAATTGGATGGATATACACGAAATGTTTGGCAACAAGAAGGTGCCGATCTGAATTGGCAATTGGTTGCAAACAGCACAGATTTTGAACTTCTTAATTATTTCTTTAGGAATATGCCCCCTTCGAATAGGGCGCACATGACACTAATTTCAGATTCGATCCAGAAGAAGTCTTCAAAGAAATGTGCGAAAAAAATGAATGAACGGTCAATCGAATACGGCAAGAGTATAGCGATGGAAATTATTGAATGGTCGAAACTAGATGGTGGAGACACAGCCTTTGACACCAATTTCCCAGAAGAGTTTGACCCACCGAAATGTAAATCATGTTGGGTAAAGACCACACCGGGTTATTTGCCTTCACTTCTACCGTTTTGGGGTACGAATAAACAATTGATGAACGAAAGTCATCTTGAAGTAAAAGATTGTGAGGTGTTTGAATTTTCAATTGATTCATCTTCATTTATGTTTCAAGAAGCGATGGGCGTTTTGGATAACTCGAAAGAATCGGATTCAAAATTTGAAAACTTAGCAGAGTACTGGGATGACGGAGCCGGATATTCTGGAACTCCATCGGGGCATTTTTTCACAATCGCACGTCATCTTGTGGTTCGTGAAGGCTTAAAGTTGGATGAGGCATTGGAGCTCTATGTGAAACTCGGCGTTGCTGTTAATGAAGCTTTTATTTCTGCATTTAAATTAAAGTATAAGTTCAATTTTATTCGACCGATCACATATATACACCGCTATATCGATCCACAATTTAACACGCGAATTGCGAGTCCTCCTTTTCCTGAATTTCCATCTGGACACTCATTTCAGTCGGGCGCGGCAACAGAAGTAATGAAGTCGATTTTTACGGATTCAATATCAATTACGGATTCAACAAATTTTAACAGAACTGATATTGATGGAACGCCTAGGACGTATTCATCATTGACTGAAATGTCAGAAGAAGTTTCAATTTCAAGACTTTACGGTGGAATTCATTTTAAAGAAACATTGGATCTTAGTTTAGCATACGGTCGTAAGATCGGAGTTTTCGTAGCTACTGAATTGAAGTGTAGAAAATGAATTGTGCAATTAAATATGGGATCATAGTAATCGCTCTTTGTACTTCGGGCCTGGCATCAGCTCAAGTATTTAAAGAAGTCAGTGTTGAAGTTGGGTTGGATTACATCTATCCTGGAAATGATTTTCAAATGGTCGGCGGTGGCGTAATGGTTATCGATGTAAATAATGATGGCTGGGAAGACTTTTATCAAGCTGGTGGTGTTTTTGATTCTAAATTATGGATTAATAATCGCGGAAAGTTTAGAGATGGAACGAGCGAATTTGGACTTGATGCGTTGAGCGGTTATTTCATTCAGGGGGCTGTTAGCGCAGATTATGATAATGATGGCTATCAGGACTTCTTTGTTGTAAATTATGGAAGGGGGATGAGTAGAGGAGACAAGAAATCCCCGGTCCTCTTGCACAACTTGGGCGGGAAATCATTTGAAGTCATTAAAATGGATAAGGTATTGGAACCGGGCGATTATTCATCGGCGTGTTGGGGAGACATCAATAACGACGGGTACGTTGATTTGTACTTAGCGAATTACGTTGCTACAATGGGTGAACTCATAGATTCAAATGAGGTAGTAATTGGTTATAAACCAACGTGCTTTGAAAACAAGTTACTATTGAATCTAGAAGGAAAAGTCTTCCGTGAATGCTCCGAAGAATATGGCTTGAACGATGGGGGCTGTGGATTGGCGGCAAGTTTCACAGACGTCGATAGTGATGGTGATCAAGATTTACTTTTGCTCAATGATTTTGGCGAATGGACAGGAGAAGGGAACCGGTATTTTCGAAATGAGTTCCCTAAAAAACAATTCATAGATCATAGTATTGAGTCCGGGTTTTCTCGTTTGATGTATGGTATGGGAATTGGGCAAGGTGATTATGATGAAGATGGTGACATTGATTATTACATCACGAATATTGGCCGCAATTTTCTTTTCCAAAATGAAAATGGCGAATTTAAGGAAGTAGCAAAAGAATTAAACCTCGATATGACTTTTGTTTACGATTCTGTGAGAGGAACGAGTTGGAGTGGATTATTTTTTGACGTTGAATTCGATGGCGACTTGGACCTTTATGTGTCGAAGGGAAATGTTCTAACTTTGGTTCCTAAGACTGCTTTAAGTGATCCAAATAGATTGTTTGTCAATAATAACGGTGTGTATTCGGATGTTACGTCAGGCTCGGGTATTGGTGATCTTTTGTCGCACAGAGGATCTATTATTTTTGATTACGATCACGATGGAGATTTGGATATTGTTTCATCGGTGGTTAAACTTCCATGGAGTGCATTTTCAAAGAAGGAACAAAAGTTGAAACTGTACAGAAACGATTCCGAAACAAAGAACTGGGTTGGAATTAAACTCATCGGTGAGGATGGAATTAACCGAGATTGTTTTGGCTGCAAAATCCTGTTTGAGCACGATTCAAGAAAAATGATGCGAGAAGTGGATGCGGGAAGTGGACTTGCTTCTCAATCCTCAAGAATCTTGTATTACGGTTTGAATGATTCCAAGAACCTCACCAAGGCGACAATTTATTGGACGAATGGGACGAAAACGGAAGTCAAGAAACTAAAGCAAGGGTTTTCTTATGAGGTCCGTCCGGGTGGTAAGATGAAACGAATTAAGTAATTATTGCACAGTTTTTCATTCAAATAATTCTGATTCTTATGAGTAGTTCTACTCACGTTTAACCGATTTTGTTTACTTTCACTTGAACATAACTGTCCAGTTTACTTAACTTTTAGGGTGTTTTGTAAAATACCAAGGTCAAAGTTTACAGTAATGTGTATTAAGCGAGAAATAAATTGACAAATCGCTTACCATATTTGTGAAGAATGCAACATAAAGGTGAAATAATTGAGAAAGCCGTACGAGAAAGCGGTCATTCTATTACGAAGCTTGCTCAGAAGATGAGCAAAAGCCGTAGATGGGTATATCAAATTTTTGATAGCGCTGTCGTTCCTATTGATTATATTATGGAGATTGGTAAAATCATACATCATGATTTTACGGATGACATTAAAGGAATCAAATTGTATCCCGGAGGTTCAACTGCACCTAGATTTGAAGACTCTTCTTTTTCAGGACAAAACAAACCCGATGAGGTTGGGTTTTGGAAAGAAAAATATGTTGTGCTTCTCGAAAAATACAATGACCTTCTCTAGAAGGGCTAAGCTCCAGTTTTAATTAGAATGTCTGCACGAATTGGGCTCAAGCAGTTACAGTAATTACACAATATTGGTACGATTTATATTTTGATTACTCAGTAAAGACATAAATATGTGCTTTAAATACCATTATATGCACATATATGGGAATCATAAGAAAATTTATTGCACAGGATGGTTGCCATATTTGTAATCGAATGGTGCACAGGGGAGAAATAATTAAAAAGATAGTGCACGATAGTGGATACTCAATAAAGACCTTAGCGAAAAGGTTGAACAAGAGTAGAAGGTGGGTGTATTACATTTTCGAAAAACCAAACGTTTCCCTTGATGTTGTTCTTCAAATAGGAAAAATTCTGCACCACGACTTTAGTATAGAAATGAAAGGAGTGACTTTGTACTCGATGCAAAATCAAGAAGCCCAAACTGTAGCAGATCGCAGGGTCTTCAATTCAGAGAAGGAAGAAATTCAACATTGGAAAGAGCAATATTATTCTTTGCTTGAAAAGTACATTGATTTGTTGGAACGGAATTAATCTTTCTAATTATAAGTGAGGAATTATGTTTCAGATGAGAGGATCAAAATTCCTAATTCGTCTAAATAGTACTGACGTTCTCGTAGATCCCAAATCCTTTATGTTCTTTAGACGCCCTTTGAATTTCCCTCATAATATTTGAAGGTAGTGCGAGGTCTCCGAAAACAAAAGATTCGATACTAATCTCAGGGCATTTACTTTTTTCTGTAATTTATCGAATCATAGCTGCTTCAACCAAGCCTCTTTCAATGACGCAATCTTCGTAAGTATAACGTTCTAAAACATTGCGAAGGTATTTTCCAGTATTTGACTTTAATGCTTCAAGATTTCCATAACTAAGTTCTATTTTCGACACTACTTCATAATTAAATCTATAGCGAACGTTTGTTCCATTCATATCCAACCACATTACCGTTTGATCAATTTTGTAATTCCCATTATGTTCTTGGTTTTGATCATTTTCGCTTTTATTATTTCGAGTTGAACAACCAATTGAAATCAATAATATGGACAGGACCAGTGTGAGCCAAGTTTTCTTTCGGAAAATTAAATACAGATGATTCAATACAAAAATAATTTAAAAGGTTATTCGAGATGAACATATTAAATCACCATCACAACTAAACTGCAATCGTCAATAATTCAAAATTCCTAACAAATAATTCAAAACTACAAGCTCTTCATATTAAAACCTTCTCCAATAACTTTAAATGCTGTTCGTCTATTTCGCTGATGGTATTCCTCGCGGACTTCTTCAGTGGGTTGGGATTTAATGTATTTTTCTACTAGATAAATTCGTTCACCACTATCGTCGAGGATAGGTTTTTTCTTCGCGTCTTTCAAGAAGTTCGGAGAATCTTCACCGTATCCTTTTGCAACCAAACGTTCTTGTGGAATTCCCTTTGAAATCAAGTAATCCACACAAGATTGTGCTCTTCTTTCAGCAAGTTTTCTGTTGTAGGCGGTTGGCCCACGAGAATCGGTATGAGAGTTAATCTCTACGACAAGATTACCGTTGAACTGAAGGAATGCACACAACTCATCCAAGACTTCTTTAGAGCGTGTTCTAAGCGCAGAAGAATCAAATCCATATTCTATACCGTCCAATTCAATTTCGTCCTCTCCAATTGGCCCCAAATAGAAATCCTGGATCAATGCCGTTGACCTTGTGATGGGCATTGTACTAACCGACTCGGCAGCAGCGAAATAAGACTTACGTGTAGCCATGATATAAATCCTCTGCGCCTTGTCCATCGGGATTTTATAATACCCCTTTGCATCCGTCAGTATTGTTCTGTTCTCGAAAGGAATAGTACTATTAATATCCTTGAATTTTAAATTGGTGTTTGGTAAAATTTCATCCGTTTCAATGTCGTATGCAATTCCCTCAAGTGTAATTATAATCGGTTCATTTGTAATTTCATAGATATCGTAACAATGACCATTTTCACATGGAGCCCTATCACTTGCGAAATATCCTTTTTCCATCAAAGCATCCCAAATAATGTATGAATCGTCCATACTTGAATTGATCGGCATTCCCATGTTTTCAGGAGTACCGAATGCCTTGTTGTCTTGATTGTAAGAACTCTTGAAAATATCCAGACCACCAATAGAATTGTGACCGTTTGAGCTAAAGAAGAACGTTGAAGAAGGCTCGTGGTAGAAAGGACTTACTTCATTCAATTCTGAATTCACGGGTCTTCCCAAGTTGATTGCTTCGCCAACTACATTTCCAGTTTCATCCAATTCAATTTTCCAAAGATCCATTCCTCCTTCTCCACCTGGGCGATTGCTTGAGAAGTACAATGTCTTTTCATCCAATGAAATAAATGGATTAATGCTTTTGAAACCTGGAACGTTCACCGATTCTGGAAGTTTAAATGATTCATAGAATTTCATTCCAACCATTCTACCGAAGTAAATCGATTGCTCCAATCTATTTTCGTCATTCCATTTTGTGTAATAAATCAAACTTTGCTCTTCGTTTCTCTTCAGTTGGTTAAAAGAACTAGAGGCATCGTGCTGTGCAGAATTCAATGGTCGACCATAATTGATCGCTCTAGACCAATTTCCACTCAGGTCTTTTTCCGTCCAATACAAATCACATAAATATTCAGACTGTTGAACTTCTGGATCGAAAATCACACCTCCGTTTCTGGCACTCGTAAACATCAATTTATCTTCTGAACCAAAAAAGGCCGGAGCAAATGATGCCATTCCGCTGTTGAAAACGTTTGTGTCAAGCATTTTCACCTCAATCTTCTTTTTAAAGTTGTTATCGTCCATGGCGTAGAAGCACCCCTTGATCAACAATTGCGCACTTCTTAAAAGCGAATCAGAATAATTGTTGGATTTAATGTATTGCTCAAACAAAACTACTGCTTCTTTATGATTCTTAACGTTCATTTGAGAAACGGCAAAATTGTAAACATCTTCCGGATAGGATTTGAAAGAGGCAGTATGTTCGAAATGATGAACAGCCTCGTTATAATCAAATGTTCTAAGATGACAAGCAGCGATTTGGTGCTGAATGTAATCCTTGATCGGAACTTTTCTAGTTGAATCGATTTCGCGGTTTTTATCGTCTTTCAGCTTTAGCTTTGACGTCACAACCTCATAAGGAATCGTCACTTCTTGTAGCCCGATAGTGTCACTCCAAGCTTTTTCATAATTCAACAAAGCGCTATAAAAGTCTTCCGCTTCAAAATATTCATCGGCGTGGTGCACCCAAACTTGTCTCGATTGACCAAAACTGATCATCGGGAGTGCAAGTAGGAATATAAATAAAAGTTTTTTCATCGTGTCTTTCATATGATTATAGTCGAGGACAAATTTTCTCCGTTTTAGGCTTCTTCTTTTGTTTCATGTAAGTGAAGGAAAGTTCAATTCCACCACGGCCATTTGAAACAGTCGCAAGGCTCGAAATATTTACGTCGTAGCCCACTTTTGCAATGAACGAATCCATCTTAGCTCCAATAGATACAACCATGGCATCTGCGTTGCTAAAAGTGAACGTTCCAGAATTTCTATAGATCGCACCGGCAAGTAAATAAAGGTCACTTCCTTTTAGGTAATAACCTGCATCAACGGCAAAAGTCAACTCTCCGAATTTCAATTGTTGCATGTACAAGACCTTTGGTAATAAATAGAGCGTTTCAGTAATGTTAATTCTCGTTCCAACATGTCCGTAAAAACGCATCGGGAGTCGGTTGTCGATTCCTGTAAATGTCTCTTTTGGCTGCGTTAAGTTAAAAGCGGAAAAACCAATAAATGGATTCAATCTGCTTTGTTGTTTTGCGTAGAAGTAAAGAAAACCAGCATTTACATTTGGAAGAATTACCGATTGGGCTGCGAAATTTTCCGATGGATCGACTGCAGTATTGAACTCACCACCGTTGTTGGTTGTGTACTGATTGTTAAAGGAAAGCAATTGATGCTCAACCGATTTTTGAGTTAAGCCACCTTGTAGTCCAAACGAAAGGTTGTGGTTCTTACTTTTATCAATTGATGTCGTGTATGCCGCTGACACTGTTCCATTGAATGCATTGTAATTCCCTATTCCTGCCCTGAAATTTGAAATCTGAGCACCAAAGCCCCATTTCTTAACAGGCGCATCGAAACTAATTAAGGCGGTTGTGTACGGTTTGTAATTTACCGCTTTCCACTGCGTTCTGTATTGTGCGTGCAATCTCCAATCTCCCTGAAAAACACCTGTCATTGCAGGGTTTAAGAAAATAGGTGCCGCGTCATACATTGACAAGTGTGCGTCTTGCGCTTGAGAACCAAAAGATCCCAATCCAAAAAGTCCTATAAATAAGATTTTCTTCATCATAACTATCGTATTAGAGTTACATCACCTGAATCTTTCACAAGTTGGTCGTTTGCCATTCTAACAACAAATGTCCAAGTGTAAACGCCCATCGGTGCAGGTTCTCCGTTATACATTCCATTCCATCCTAAATCTTCCCAAGATGAGATATAATCGTTTTCATTTGAAGTGAAAATAAGCTCACCCCAATTGTTGTAAATATTAAAAACAACAGCTTCAAAAGGACCTCCTCGGATCCAGAAGACATCATTTTCACCATCACCGTTTGGTGTAAACCCAGTCGGTAAAACAGGAGGTAAGGCAATCGTGATTACTTTGGAAGTCGTATCTGTACAGCCCAATTCGTCTGTTACTTCCAAGATAATGATGTAATCACCACCTTCGCTGTAACTGTGAACAGGGTTTTGAACATTATTGGCCTCGTTGTCTCCAAAATCCCAATACCATTGATTGATATTCGATCCTGTTGATAGATCTGTAAACGCGACTGTCTCGTTGACCAAAGCAGGGTTCGGTGTGAAAGAGAAATCTGCAATTGGTGCGGGAGTTACGTTTAGGGTCAATAAAGTATCATCAACACAACCAAGATCAGAAGTAACGGTTAATGTTATAACTTGAAACCCTGTATTCGCGAATGTATACGATGGATTTTGTGAAGTACTTGTTGCTCCGCCGAAATCGTAAAGCCAATCTGTAATTGCTCCACTTGAAATAAAGGACAAGTCAACAAAATCAATAGGTGTGTCTTCACAGGCAACCGTTGGGTTGAAATCTGCAATTGGAACAGGATTAATTTGAACTGGAACGATGATTGTGTCGTAACATCCATTGTCACTTCCTGCAATCAGTGTTGCGTTGTATGTTCCACTTCCAGAATAGGT
This sequence comes from Salibacteraceae bacterium, assembly GCA_047628775.1. GTDB lineage: Bacteria > Bacteroidota > Bacteroidia > Flavobacteriales_D > Crocinitomicaceae > UBA4466. The sequence goes on from JBLHVW010000046.1 coordinate 11,400, forward strand.
GTGAATTGGATTTTGAACAATTGACGTTCCCGAATTTCCAAAATTCCAACTCCAGTAATTAATTGTCCCAGAACCGGATGTTGACTGATCTGTAAAGACTGTATTGTCTCCTTCACAGGATGTCGTTGCTGTAAAGTCAGCTGTTGGTGTTTCCAAGAACGTTACGGTCATGGTTGAAACATCCGGCGGACATCCAAACACGCTTGTTGATGTAAGAATTAATGTGACGGATCCATTCGTTAAGTCTCCAGGGGACGGAACATAGTTTGTGATCAATAAATTAGGGCTTGGGCTGAATGAGCCTGTTCCCATTGTTGTCCAACTTCCAGTGTTATTCACGCCTGTTACGGAACCATTCAATTGAATCACTTGGTTCTCACAGTAGTTCTGATCGATGCCTGCATTCGCATCGGGTGGATCAACGAAATAAATCCGCATGGAATCCAATACCGAAGGACAGATTCCAGGATTTGACGCTAAATAAACATCAACATATCCTTGAGTTGTATCAACAGAGGTAATGTTGTATTGCGTAGTTAAAGATGCAGGAGCCACAATCGATCCAAACCCACCTGTTGTCCAAAGCGAGGTGAACCCAAAAGAAACAGTTCCGTTTAAATCCAAAAGACTGAGGTTGGAACAGACTGAATCGTTTGCTGTAATATCTACAATCGGTTCGTCTAGGAACGTAACTTGAATACTGTCTTCTTCTGGAAGACACGATCCGTTTCCTGTTGAAGTAAGCGTTAAGTAAATTGTTCCTGCTGAGATGTCCCCCGCACTAATGTTGTAATCTGTCACAGGATTGTCTGCCGTAGGAGAAAACCCTCCAAATCCAGTTGTTGTCCATGTACCATCAGTTGTTGCTCCTGTTACGGAACCATTCAAGTTGATTACCGTTTCGCTTGAACAAAGAACAAGACTTGCACCAGGAATAACCAAAGGAGCAGGAGTGAGGTAAATGATTACTGTGTCTTGATCATCTGGACAGGCAAATAAACTTCCAGCAGATGTCAAATAAAGAACGACACTGTCTTGTGTAAGATCACCAGCCGAAGGCGTATAAGTTGTAGTTAAACTTCCAGGGTTTGCAAAAGCACCGCCTCCTCCAGACCAACTGGCACCAGCAGCGAATTGTACAGTTCCACTAACGGGAATAGCACCGATATTGTTTTTACAATAGGAATCATCAACTCCAGCGCCCGTCACTGGGGATTGAATATAATCAACACGAACGGTATCTCTTACCGGTTCACAATTTCCAGATGACGAAAGAACGAATGTTACAAATCCTTGTGTGTAATCTCCAGGACTTGGATCGTATGTTGTAATTAAGTTTGTTGGATTGTTAAGTGTTCCAGTTCCGTCTAGTACTTGCCAAAAACCAGTTGTTGTTCCACCAATTACACTTCCGTTTAAGTTGACAACAGGTTCACCGTTACATACAGTTGTATCCGTTCCTGCGTCTGTAATTACTTTTCTATTGAATGATGACATGTAGTGATACAAGCAACCGGATGTCGCTCCTCCATTAATGACACCCATCGAGAAAAAGCCCATTGAATTGGTCAATGTGTTTTGAAACCCACTTACGAGTTGAGTGTTGGTAAAGGCAATTTGAGTTCCAACCCAAGCGCCTCCTGTTCCCGGAACTGTATTAAACAGCGCAGGATTAATTACTCCGGTCCCGCCGCCTCCAGCGGTGAGGCTAAATCCAAATTCATCTCCTGCTTCACAGAGAAGGTTTAAAGAGAAGGGTTGGCTGTTATTTCTAGCGAAAGAAACCTCGTCAGATCCAGAGCAATTTAAAGGAGGTAAAATTGCAATTCCCAACTCACAACCATAACCGGACATATGAATTAAGTATACAGGTTTATCTGCTATAACGTGCGTGAGAAGATCTGTAATTGAATATTGCCATGTTTCTCCTTGATTTATTAATTGAGTTGTTACTCCTCCATCAGTAACCGTTATCGTTGTAAAGTTCTCTGCTGGAATAATAAAAATGGATTCATTCGACCCAGCATTCAAACCACCGATGTTTACTATATATTCATTACCAATTACATCCGTCGGAACAATTTGATCTCCCATCAAATCAAAACAACCGCCGCCACCTGAAGGGTTTACGGAGTCATCATTCATTACAACAGAAATCGGTTTATTCGCAGTCACAATAGATCCACTTAAGCTACTTCCTGGGTCACTTGTCGATTGAACAATATTTTCACAGGTGTATGCATTTCCAGCTAATGGAAGGAAGACTGCATAGGTAACATCAGCCGGGTGCCCAACGACAGCAGCATTTGGTTTAATGTAAATCGTAGTATTGTCTTCAGTTGCCACAACCGAAAAAAACTGTTTGGGTTGCAGAGGTGAAGCTCCACCGAGTGTTCGATTATTCCATAGTGTCTGAAACGGAACCACAAACTCGATTCCCATCCCATTTTGCCCTTTCAAAGAGTAGGTTTCGGGATTGCTGGGTGAAATTGAAATGAAGTCATACACAACAGTGATCATTTCGTCTGATGTGATTTTCATCCCCGAAGTCAAAATGGCATCTGCTGGTTTACTTTCGAGATCATTTACAATGTATGATAAATCAACATTTCCAAGACTGTTGGCAGGAACGATGAAGGTTGTATCAAAAGTTCCAGCTGGAAGTTGCATTCTTACTGTCGCGGCGTTATTAAAAGTAGAAACCCTAAATGCAAGAGGTGTGTTTCCGTTGTGATCTGGAGTCACCCAAGGGGCTGCAAACCAAAACAATGTATCCACTTGTGCATTTAATGTTGTCGCACTCATTTTCATGAACATTACCAACAGTATAATAAATTTAAGTAGTCTCATAGTACTAATTATTGATTCTTATTTTTTTTCTCATCGTCCAATTTCTTCTGCATATCCTCCAAAATACTATTATTGAGTTCATCGTCTTCTTCTTCAAGAGATGGCTTCTTTTTGGTAATGATAAAAGACAGCATTACTTCATGAGAACCCGATTGATAGTTGCTCATTTTAGATAAGGTATAATCGTATCCATATCCAATACTAAATCTCTTTCTTAGAGTCACACCTGCTGAAATACCGATCGCATCATCTGATCTGTACAAAAGTCCGAGCCACATTTTTTTATCGAAAGTTCCTTTCAACATTGCTGTGTACTGAAAAGGTACTGGCTTCGTATATCTTGCCATGAAACTTGGTTGCAATTCAAAAATCTTTTTAGCCTTCGTCTTGATGTGGAAGCTGTATCCGATAATTCCATTCACATGGAAAGCAAGGTTATCGTTATAGCTCGTAAATTGAATTTGTCTACCCAATAACCGGTGTGCAGAACCCATTAAAAAGAACTTTTTCGAATACAAATGGAATCCGGTACTTACATCCAATGCGTTGGCAGAATAAACAGTACCTGTTAAAACTTCATCTCCAGGATCTGCAACTTGGGCATCATACAAGCGAACTCTGTGCTGCATATATCCGGGTTGAATCCCCAAACCAAGCTTTACGTTTTCACTTAATTTAAAGTGATGTGCGTAATTCAAATAAATGGCTGTGTTTTGAGTAATTCCTTTGTTCTCAGAAACAAGCGAAAGACCATATCCCATCTTGCCTTCATTTTTAATAGACCCTTGAAAATTTCCAATCATTAAAGTTGGAGCTCCTTCAAATCCTGCCCATTGGTTTCTGTAAGCCAAGTTTGCTTCGTGAACATTTTTACTTCCTGCAATCGCCGGGTTGAAGTAATAATCATTCAGCAAGAAATTCGAGTATCCAGCTCGTTGTTGAGACAAGGCTCCCGATGCTATAATGATCGTTCCTATAAGTGTAAGTGCAAATCTTTTCATTAGTTTTTGCTTTTAAGTACGAGTAGCGTTCCTTTATAAATATCTGTGTCAGGATTTCCCGAGTCTCTTAAATCTATGATGTAATAATAGGTGCCGTCTGGAACAAGTTCGTTGTTAAACCTTCCATCCCATGGGATGTCATATCCATCCGATTCGAACAACAATTGGCCCCACTCATTGAAAATATCAACATGAGCATTCGGGAACAAAACATCGATGAATTCAAGTTTCCAAACATCATTTTTGAAATCGCCGTTCGGTGAAATCGCATTTGGAATAATCGTTGAAATTTCTGTTGTAACAGTTTCAATCGAGATAAGTTTAGAAGTACTATCAACACAACCAAGATCGCTAGTAGCAAATAATGTAACAGTGTAAATTCCGTTTTGGAAATACGTATTCGTTGGATTGGTAACGGTTGACGTGTTTAAGTTTCCGAAATCCCAGAAATACGATATAGCATCAGTTGATATGTTTACGAAGTTGAAAATTGCACCTACATTTAAACCGTTCGATGAATTGTAAGAGAAGTTCGCCTCAGGAAATGGAGGAATACTTAAAACTTGAGATGTCGTATCGTAACATCCGTTCACCGTTCCAACAATATGAAGAACCGTATAATTTCCATTCGATGAGAACAATTGAATTGGGTCTTCCATTGCAGAAGTTCCTTGCCCACCGAAATCATAATGCCAAAAATTGATTGCATCAGCAACCGATGTTGATTCATCCGTGAAGTCCACAATGATTTGATTGTTTGGGCAATCTGCAACGAAGCTAAATCCTGAAACGGGAATCTCGAAAGCCTGAACTTGTTGCGTTAAGGTATCATAACATCCCGAGTTAGACCCAACAATCAACTGAACGTCGTACGTTCCTGCCGTAGCATAATCATACATTTCATTTTGGCTTGCAGAAGTACCCGCATCGCCAAAGTCCCATTGCCAACTGTCTAAGTTTCCATATCCTGGTAATGAGAAATCATTGAACGCGGATTGATTGTAAAGACATTCTTCTGTGAAACTGAAGTTAGCGAAAGGCGGCGCAACAAAGTTGATTTGTACGTTACTCGTTACTGCTAAACAACCTCCATTATTTGTAGAGGTTAGTGTTAAGAACATCGTACCATTTGTTATTTCTGCTGATGTCGGGGCATAACCAGCACCTAAATCAGTGCTATCTAAATCGTAAATTCCATTTCCACCTGACCAAACGCCAGTTGTTGTTCCACCACTTATCGCACCATTTAAAACAATTTCTGCGTCATTTGAACAGGCAAGGAAATTTGTTCCAGCGTTAACGACGGGTGCCGGTGTAAAGGAAACCAGTAAACTATCACGAACAGGAATACAGCCTCCATTTGAAGTTGATTCTAGGTAAATCCAAACTTCTCCCGCTGTTACGTCTGTAATACTCGGTTGATAGTTAGCATTAAGGTCAAGGTTGTCAGGGCTGAAAACTCCAGTTCCCGACGAAAGCCATTTCCCAGTTGTTGTTACTCCAGATACTGTTCCGCTTAATGACACGGCAGTATTGTTTTCGCAAACAAAGATGGTGTCTTGAATTCCTGCATCGACCAACGCGGCTGATGTAAATAGGATTTCCATCGTATCGGATTCTGGTAAACAAGACCCGAAATTGGTCGAGATCAATACCAACTCAACACTTCCAGCACTTAAATCAGCAGCTGAGGGAAGGTAATTTGCATCGAGTGCCGCACTGTCAGGGCTAAACGTTCCTGTTCCAGACGATGCCCAATAACCAGTGGCAGCGCCACCGTTTACCGAACCTGCAAGAAGTACGACGGAGTTATTTTCACAAACGGATTGATCTGCTGAAGCACTAACAATCGGAGAAGGATCAACATCCAAGAAGATTGTATCTTTCAATACAGGACAAGGCCCTGTTGTTGTTAAGATGAGTTGAATTGGAGAGATCAAAGTATCCAGTGGACTTGGAACATAAGTGTTGGTTAAAGCATTGGTTGCACTGGAGAAACTACCAAATCCGCTTGTGCTCCAAACACCTGTTACGTCACCACCACCAATCAAACCATTAATGGCTATTGATGTGTTGGCACAAATGGTATCATCCAACCCTGCATCAATAAACGGGTATGAATTGAATTCCGATAGATAAGCATAAGAACTACCGTTTCCGCCGTTTCCAGAAACAACACCAAGGCCAAAAATATCGCCTGTATTTGTTACTTCATTGTATGAGTTAATCGGCACGTCTATGGTATTGTAGTAAATGATAGCACTTTTGTATTGGCCGCTCGTTCCAGGAACATCTGTAAATCCCAGTGCTGGAATTAACGCTGGGATTCCGTTTAGAGCAAACTGCCCTTCGAATCCAGATCTTGTGTAAAGAATCAACCCAAGTGAATCACTAGTTGTTCTTGTAAATGCCGTATTGTAAGTTCCTGCACACTGTAAGTTCGGAACTTGAGCGCCACTTAATTCACATCCATAACCCGAAGTGTGCCAAACATAAACAGGTTTGCTTGTCGAGATATAGTTAATTGCGTCCGTAACGGAAATCTCATACGTTTCCCCCCAATTTATGAGCGTTGAAGTCGTTCCAGAATTTTCCACTGTAACGCTTGTTCCATTTTGAGTGGCCAATATGTAAACGCGGTCGTTCGAAGAAGTTCCTGTGTTGACAACGAATTTCCTCCCGGTAAAAGGCACAGGAGTAATTTGATCACCCATTGTGCTCACGCAACCACCATTTATTAAAGCTCCTGTAAAAACAGTTACTGCAACGGGTTTATTTGTCGAAATAATTGATCCCGCCAGTGTAGTTGAAGCATTAACATCTACATCTCTAGCGCTATAGGTTTGGCCTTCATTAAGAAGAACAGAATAAGAAACATCTTGAGCATGAGGACCAACGACTCCAGTTCTAGGTGTAATCAAGACTGTTGTGCCGTCTTCGGTAGCAATGATGTCAATTGAAGAAAACGAAACCGGAGCTGTTACAGCATTGTCCCAAAATTTTTGGAAAGGCGTATAAAAGTTCTGACCGATGGATTTGTTTCCTTTTAATGAAAACACTTCTTTATTGGTTGCACTTTTCAATTCGTAGAATGCGCTAATATTTTCTGTTGCAGTGATTTTAATTCCATTGTTGGAAGCAACGTCCGCAGCAGGACTTTCAATGCTTGATAAAAATGGAGTTAGGTTAATACTATCTACCGAATTCGCTGGAATGGTCAAGTCGATTTGGGCAAACCCGCCATTTGCTGGAACGGATACACTCACGTCAGACGCGTTTTGGTAGGTCATGAATCTCAAATAAATAGGATTGTCGCCTACAGATGCAGAGACTTCCGGAGCTGCAAACCAGAACAATGTATCTATTTGTGCTTGAGCGGTATTAAACCATGAAAGGAGTCCAATAAACAGGATACGCTTCAAAAGAAGGTTCATAGAAGTTGAATTCGTGAATAATTGTTAGTTTTTAAAATCGTCTGTTTCCAGTTAATTAAGTGCAAAGCTAGGTCATTTTACGTTAATTTAAAAGCCTTCAGTCCTTATCGTTGTACGACGAACTGTTGAATAAGGTTTCTGAATGGCGCTTATCTTTCGATAAAGAGGTAAAGTTCAATCAGTTTTGGCACATTTGATATCAGGTGGAAAAAGGAACTTGATTTGCTTAAGCTCCTGTAAACAATGGAGTTTACATGTCTATAATACAAAGGGGCATTGAATTTTAAAGGAGTGAATACCCATTTACATGAATTGCCCTAAAGTAGCTAGTCGCAGCGGGAATTAATTTACATAACCGGGGTCTCCAGGCTCCAGTTTTTTAATAATCCAGTGGTATTGTTTAAGCATATGGCTATTTACGAAGTCTTTTTTGCGAATATAGGACGGTAAAAATACCCTGCCACCGATTTTAGCAGATTCAATATTTTTGACTTCACATTGAGGAGCAACACCGTCTTGTTCCCAAACTGGATCGGCCTCTTTTTGATCCAAATTGCTCCCGTATTGCCAGACTTCTTCAAATTCCGACCAGTCCATTCCATCAGCGCAGGCATTTTCAGCTGCAATGATGTAAATTTTCCCCAATACCACCTTACCTCGCAAAGCTTCTAAAAACCCTATGGCGTAAGCATAGCCCATACTGTGGCACACCATGTCCAAGGTGTCTTTTACCTCATTGCAACCAGGGAGCGTGCATCGAATTGATAAATACGCTTTTGCCGCAATCGTTCCTGCTTCTTTTCTCTGTTGGAATCCTTCCGAGTTTGGTTTGGTGTTTAGCAATTGGTATTCGGCTGCTTTTTCTGACTTTTTCTTGAGCGCTTTAACCCTGGCATAACTGCTTACAAAGTTGGCCTTATTGCGATGCGTCGAAGTATTAATGTGATGGTTCCCGTCGATGTAATAATAATTATCCGGCTCCATTCTTTCCAGAAACAGTTTGTCGAGTTTCATCCAGTACCAATACCTGTCCCGTTTTGTGATGAGGTTGTCGGTAATGTCTTTGTTCCTTTTCGGCCCTCGGTATCCATTCGAGAATATTAAAACGCGTTGCGCAAGTTCAACATCACTTGAAAGACAATAAGACGTTATGTTTTCTCCGCTGTAATCATACACTTGTTGATCGATGATTTTGTTCTTGGTATCCCAAAACGTTTTCACCATATAGTGACCGTCTGCTTTACGGTTTACGTTAAAATGCTTTAGAGTTATGGAGTCGTTACTGTGGGAATAGTTCTTCGAAGAATCGGCGTAAACATTGAAATACAAGACGTTTTTGCGCGGGAAACTATCCCAAGAACCATCTTTGAATGTGTATTGAACTGTCGACATTTCAGAGGCTTCACTTTTCCGAAGAGGAACATGAACAAGGTCGGATTCGTTTTTCTTCGGGCGCGTCTTAATATAGCGTTTTGCCTTTCTTGAGTTATTGTGGTACATTCCGCTAATGGCAAGCTTCATTCGTTTGCCCGTCACCTTTTTTTTGGGTTTGATGGCCGAGTTCAAAACAACAATATCATTGATTCGATACGGCTTCATTAAACTGCCCTCTGTGATTTTACCTAGAGAATCTTCTTCCCAAATATAATACGCCACAAGCCCACCCAATTTGGATTTATTGTCGGGTCGAATTGTGCCGTTCGAATCGCCATTTTGGGCAAAACAAAGACTAGAAGCAAGGCAAAGGGAAATTAAGAACCCAATTTTCATATCTATTTATTCTAAGATGAATGCGCTTTAAAAGTACTTTAAAATTATATTTGTTCTAAATCATGCGAAAAGAGTGACAAACATCATGGAATTGAAAGATTTAAAAATTTATAACAGTTTAAGTGGCGAGAAAGTTAAATTCATTCCTGTTCAGGAAGGTTTTGTAGGCTTGTATGTATGTGGACCAACGGTTTACAGCAATGTGCACTTGGGCAATTGTCGTTCGTTTATTTCTTTCGATTTGGTTTATCGCTACTTGACACACATTGGCTATAAAGTACGTTACGTTCGAAACATCACGGATGTTGGACACCTTGTTGACGACGCCGATCAAGGTGAAGATAAGATTTCAAAAAAAGCACGTTTGGAGCAGTTGGAACCAATGGAAATTGTGCAACAATACACCTTAGACTTCCATAAAGTTATGGATCAGTTCAACAGCATCCCTCCGAATATTGAACCAACGGCTACGGGCCATATCATCGAACAGATTGAAATGATTCTAACGATTTTGGACAACGGTTTTGCTTACGAATCAAATGGATCGGTTTATTTTGATGTTGAGAAATACAACGAAACGCATCCCTATGGTGAACTTTCAGGAAGAAAGATTGAAGATTTAATATCCAATACGCGCGATCTTGATGGTCAAGACGAGAAAAGAGCACCTTTGGATTTTGCTTTGTGGAAGAATGCTTCTGACGAACATTTGATGAAATGGCCTTCTCCTTGGGGACTTGGTTTTCCAGGTTGGCACTTAGAATGTTCAGCAATGAGCACAAAATATTTAGGAGAAGAATTTGACATTCACGGAGGAGGAATGGACCTTAAATTTCCGCACCACGAGTGTGAAATTGCGCAAGGAACAGCTGCAAACGGCAAAGCTCCAGTTCGTTATTGGATGCATGGAAACATGTTGACATTGAACGGAAAGAAGATGAGTAAATCAACAGGGAATTCAATTTTACCTGAAGAGTTATTTTCGGGTGTAAATGATTTCATGGAGAAGCCTTTCGATCCTATGGTGGTTCGGTTCTTTATGATGCAGGCACATTATAGAAGCACGCTTGATTTTACTTCGGATGCATTATTAGCAGCTGAAAAAGGATACGATAAATTGGCGGAAGCATTGAAAACGTCAACGAATTTGAAAACGTCGAAGGAATCGTCTTTGAATATTCAGGATTTGGTCGCAAGTTTCTACGCAGCAATGAATGATGATTTCAATGCTCCAATTTTGGTGGCAAATTTATTCGAAGCGGTGAAGTTTATAAACTCCGTGAAAGATGGAAGTCAAACAGTTTCAAATGAGGATTTAGAATTGCTTCAAACGGAAATGAATGCTTTCGTACAAGACGTTCTTGGATTGAAACAAGGAAACTCTGGAGGCGATGACAAATTAAGCCCAGTAATGGATTTGGTATTGGACTTACGTCAAGAAGCACGTGAGAACAAAGACTGGACAACATCTGATAAAATCCGTGATGGATTGGCGACTGCTGGAATTGTAGTTAAAGACTCGAAAGACGGAACGAGCTGGAATTAACATTCTATTTCTGCTTTTCTAATTCTGATTTAATTTCAACCAAATTCGATTGTAACATCTTTATATGATCATCAAAATTGTTGGCGTTTAGCTTCTTAAAGAATAGAATTTCTTCTTTGAAGACCTCGGCTAATTTGTTCGGGTCGGATTTTTCCGAAATTTCAGTTAAGCTTTCCATATAACTGGATTGCATTTCTGGATCCGAAAATAGCTGAGCCGTAAATAAGGGCAGAGATACTTTATTTGGCCAATAATTTGCTCCTCTATCTTTTTCATTTGCGAGAGTGAGGTCTCTTATTACTTCCATGTCATAGCCGATTGGCTCAATTAACTCCGTGGTCGGATTATAATAAAAGCGGATGTTCGTTGCAAAGGCGGGATGTTGACTTCCAAAAAGCGTGTTTACAGCAAAATATTTCCCCATTAACTTTAGATCGAAAACATCTCTCGCCTTCACGCTTCCATTTCTAAATTCGTCTAATTTCTCTATCGCCTTATTCGTTAAATCTCTCCAATTGTCCTTCCTTCCACTTTTAAATTTAAAACTTTTTAAAGGTGCAGTATGATAGGTTTTATCAAAAGTCTCCATGATTGAGATTACAGTTAAGTCTGGCTTCATCCAATCAACACTTTCCCAATAGTCATCAAATACAAATTTTAAAATAGGGCCTTCAACTTTATTATTATTAGCTAATAATGGAGTATCAAAAAACTCTTCCAACGCGTAATTATTTAAAAATTTCCCGTTTAAACTGAAGTTGATATTTGAGTAGTTCATATGGATTAATCCATTGGACTTTAAAAAATGATGATAATAGACTTCAACTAAATTTCCTCTTTGGGTGCCAGATTGAATGGAGAATACCTTGAGTCCATTTTCAAGACAAACACCATCTTTGATTATAACTCTAAAAGACCATCGAACTGGATCAACCCAATGACTTCGGAGTGCTCCTTTGAGTTTTACTTTAACATCATATTTAGATTCGTTCACAGTAAGAATTCCCTTAACATAAGGCTGGTTATCGTCTGTTAAAACACCTTTTTTAATAGCTTTTAAGCGACAATCCTCTAAAACTTTGAAATTAGAAGGGTCAATATCTAGCTTATAGGAAAGTTCGGAATTTACGC